>JAVZPV010000001.1:0-39594 GCA_038881385.1 Candidatus Micrarchaeaceae archaeon
TTGCCTGTGTTTTCCATATTTACCGTAACTTGCGGGCTTGCTATTGGATACTGCTGCTGGTTAGCGAAGATGAAAAAGATATAGGAGCTGTTAGACGAACTTTTAAGTATAGCCTCTTTACAATATACGCCACTATTGAAATTGCATTCAGTTGGCACCGAATTGGAAGGGGCCAGGACAAACATGTAAAGAAGTGCTGCTGCAACTGCGATTATTGCCAATGCCCATCCGTAAGTAGTCAGGTACTCTATTGCTGCCTGGACACGCATAGCTATTCTTGCCATCTAGCAACTTCTACAGTTTGATAATAAAAATTTATTGGTTAATTTGCAGTAGTTGGCAGGCAGCAAATTTTTTTAACAACATGCACATGCCAGATAACAATGCGTATGAATTGCTCTTTAAAATTTACTTGAGGGATGGCCTGCTAATTTAATGCTAAATTTATTACCTGTTGCATAACATAGCAGTTATAAATCTGAGTTGCAAATTTAAGCTGGTTAAGGATTCTGTGAAAAGACCAAAATGGATGAATAGGGACGTACTTCTGCTCTCTTTTTCGGCATTTTTTGCCGACCTAGGATATCAGACTGCAGTAGCATTACTTCCGATAATAATAGTAGCTGTGCTAGGAGCCTCAGCTTTAATTTACGGAATTACTACGGCAGTAGCTTTTGGAGTAGGCTCATTATTTGGCTATATAGGAGGCATAATGAGCACAAAGTACAATGACAAGTATATCGCAATACTTGGGAACTCACTTATACCAATGCTTTCCCTGCTGGGTCTTGCCAACAGCGTATTTGTGGCCGTAGCCCTTTTCTGCGGAGGCTGGTGGGCTAGGAATTTCAGATCCCCAGCAAGGAGGAAACTTATTGTTAAAGCTACTACTGTAGAGAACAGAGTAAAGGCCTTTGGCTTCCTTCACGCCCTTGACGTAGGCGGGGGAGCCTTGTCAATAATAATTTTGCTAGTGCTGCTCTTTGCCGGCATCTCAATAGGCACAATAGTACTTCTTACTGCAATACCTATACTGATTTCTACAATTTTGATTGTATTCACATCTGCTTCTAATACAAAACCAAAAATGGATGAGGCAAGGAAGCGCACGTCAGCTGCTGCAGCATCGACAGTGATTAAAGGTAATCTAAATGCGTATCGTGGCATACTATTTGCGACAGCTCTTTATGGTTTTAGCTCTTATACTTTCGGCTTTCCTATACTTACTATATTGCAGAAATCTACTGTTGCATTTGCTGTCCTGTCTTATGGAATATTTTTATCAGTGTCAGCAGTTGCCGGATATTTGATAGGAATACAAAAATGGAACAAAATAAAGGCGCTTTCGCTTGCAGGCTATATTGCATCTGGCATAGGTGCACTGATTCTTGCGCTTGCATACGCATATAACTTGGGCATTTTTGTTCTTTTTTCAGGAGTGGCAGTACTTGGGCTTGGGATGGGGGCTATAGAAACGCTTGAGCCTACTATAATATCTATAGTAAGGAGCATAAGGGATGTTGGCAAAGGCATGGGGGCGCTGGCAGGATCAAGGAGCTTTGGCATATTCATAGCAAATATAGTAATGGGCATATTATACGTGTTTAGCCCAGTAGATTCGTATATTTATGCTGCAGTTCTTGCAATACTCGCAGGATTGGTGATATCGCGGTATGGCTCAGGTTACATGGAAAAGAGTGTCAGATAGCAGGCTCCAAACTTTTTTGCATGATTAGATCAAATGCGCGTTACAGCCATATTCCCGTATACAGTATAGTTTTGAGTAAGCAATGCCGATACCTTTACAGGAATCGTGTAGGACAGGTTTTGTGAGAAATTTAAAGGCAGCATATTTTCAATGCTCGCATTTTGTATAAACACAGGAATTTCCTGCCCCTGTACATCAAACGTAATTTCTGGGGGCAGCCTGACTACTTCCCCGCCGGCAAATGTGACACAGCTTTTCGCACTTGCATTAAGGCTGGAATACTCATAATTGTATATTTGCAATGAGTTTGCATTGCCAGACGAGACTGATATATTGCTGCCTATTGGTATGAAATCAGAAACTGAATTGTTTGCTTCTAGCAAGGCAATGCTATTTGATATGGCCAAGTATACCTGCTTGGTCTGCTCTGCGTTTGTGCACTTTACTGATATGTTGATTGAAGGGGAGAATCCTACTACTATTGCATTGGCTATTGCTGTTGCGTATGCTGCAGGCTGCTCAGCGGTAGTAGTAGAAGCTGCCGGTGGGGTAACGCCCAAACCCAGATACGAGTATGAGATTATGAATATTATTGCAAGGATAAAAGACACTATGAACATCGATGTGCGTCTCATTCAATTACCATTTGAAACAAGCCAGGTAAGGCGTGGCACAATTATTTATATCTTGTGTTGCTGAATTATTATGCTTTCTGTTTGCAGGCCCAAGTCATTGCGTTGGCAGACACGATTGCTGGAGTTTGGTGGATTTTGTGAGTTTTAGCGATGGAGATTTCATAAAAGTAGAGTATAGTGCATGGAGAGCTTCTGATGGCAGCATGGTTTATACCACGCAGAGGGAGATTGCAGAGAAGAATGGAATATACAATAAGGATAGGACATACAAACCTGCAATTGTAATAATCGGCAAGCACACCGTAGTTAAGGGTCTCGAAGACGCAATACGCAATATGAATGTTGGCGAGAGCAAGAAGGTTGAAATTGAACCTGAGGATGCATTTGGACAGAGGAACCCAGACTTGGTTAGGGTAATGCATGCTTCAGACTTCAGAAAGCGGGATATAGACCCTGTGCCTGGGCTTCAGGTAGATCTCGACGGAACGCCTGCAGTAATAACTGCAGTAAATTCTGGCAGGGTAACTATTGATGCAAACCACCCGCTTGCTGGGGAAAAGATGACCTATGAGATAAAGGTGGTCTCTAAAATAGAGAGCGATAGGGAAAAGGTTGAGGAATTGGTTAATGCCAGCGGAATTAAAGCCGATTCTATAAAGTTTGAGAATGGAGTTGCGGAATTGCATTTCGGTGAAAGCGCTGACAGGAATGCTGCAGATTATTTCATAAGTAAGAACGCGGCTGTAAGGGCAATACTTGATTTTATACCTAAGGCAAACAAGGTTACTGTAGTCGAGGAATACACAAGAGGGCAAAAAGATAAAAAGCAGGATTAACGCTTGATGAATGCGGTAGCTTTATTATAGCTTAATTGGGGGCATAATCCCTTATACACCACTAAGTTCAACTTTTACACGCCTGTCTTCGCTTCCGGCAAGATATATTTCAGTTAACTTTATCTTGAAGAACCTAAACTCAGAAGCTCCCAGATAGTCTTCAGGGACGTATCTCTTTGTTGGTTCCATATCCGAATTAGGAAACACCTTTTTGCAATACAAAGTTATTGCTTTTTTAATCTCGCCTTTTTCCACAAGGCTTGCCTCGCCTTCTGCCTGTATTCCATCAAAGCTTCCTATTTTTTGGTTTGAATCAAATATCGATATAGACACATTCGGGTTTTCGGCGAGGTTTTTAGAATGGCGTGCATCAACTGCAGATAAAAAGTAGATATTATAGTCTTTGTCGTGCACAAATAAGACAGGGGCAACCCATGGAATGCCATCTTTTGTGCTTGTCCCTACAACCATGTATGTACTATTTACAATTATTTTCTTTGCTTTCTCTTCATACGCATTATAATGCTCGCCCATAATTAACCAAATATATATAGGTAATTGTATTTTAAAAGTTTTGTAAAACTGGGCTTTAACCAGGCTATAAGGCTCAGCCAGGCTGAAGGAGATTAACCTTTATTTTTATATATGAAAAAGGTGAATATTTAATTTTGAATCAGGCATTATAAATCTAATAGGGAATGAATGTGGGATTTTATCTTAAAAAAATGCATGAAAGGGTCAAGCCCGTATTGAAGGGTGACGAGAAGATAGTGCTTATGTTTAGGCAGAGCCTAATAAGCAACATAGCGCCCACGTTTATAGTTGCTACTGACCAGCGGCTAATCGTAATAAACAATTCTTTTTGGGGTTTATATAGCGGCATAAATTTGTTGACAACTACAGACTATAATTACATACCATATGACAAAATAACCGGTGTTGTTCTGATGAAAGGCAAACTTCTTTCCACGCTCAACATAAGGCTTCTTGGTGCTTTTGAATCGAATATAAGCCCGAAAAAGAAGACAGAGGGGGAGATAGACGGCCTTACCCAGAATAATGCAATTATTCTGGAACAATTTATAGAACAGGAAGTAAAGAAACTTGAGAGCAGGAAGGCAGGAGAAGTACATGGCCCCCAGGCTTACAAATCAGGGAGTTTTAAATTTTAGCGCATCTCGAAATGGTCTTCTGGCTGGTAAGCCACCTTTGAGGGCAACTCTGTGCAGCAGCTTTGCTCATAAATTCAATCTTGTTCATAAATTATTACAGCTACTCAAAATTATGATTCATAAGCATATTTATTAGCAAAGCACTGTGCAGCGAAAGGCGTATATATTATAATGCAGTACAGATACTGTTCTTTTTCTTGGCATGGCCGACAAAGCCTTATGGTAAGAACATGTACATTGCAATTGGCCTTGCCACTGTAGCGATGAGACTTAGCGCAGCACTAGCAGCATTACTTGCTGATGCTGCAATAATAGGCAGACTTATTGGAATGGAACGGTTTGCAGACTCAATGGAAATAAAGTGTGCTTCAGTGCTGCTTCTTTTTATAATATCCTTATCAGTTGAGGTGATAATGAAATGGAGCTAAACAGGTACATATATGCAACTGAGTACAGGCATGCAAAGGCAATTTTTCTTTTATCAGGGCTGGCCCTTGGGGCCTCTTTCGCTGTCATATCAATTGCACTTTCAATAGGGCCCTTGGGCGAAGCTGCTGCCTTTGTTGTCTTCATTATGGCTTTGCCGGCATTGCTCAGACTTCGTAAAGCCATTAATAGCTTGCAACTTCCGCGGGCAGCCTTAGTTTCTGTACTCAACCTTGCGTTGCTTGCTGTCCTTCTGCTTATGCTGCGGTGAGACTATGGCTGGCGTTGCTTTGTTTGAAATTGACTCCTTGCCAAGCAAATTTGACCCTACTGCACTTATAGACGCAATGCTAAACGCCCAGTTTATGTTATGCAATGACATTAAATCCGGGAGGTCATTCATTGCTTTTGAAGACCGAAATGCTGAAATAAGACTCAAGAGAGCAATTACAGGAATAAAAATGCACAGGGAAGAAGCGGACTCTCTGAAGCTTTACGATGCACGCTATATGGTATGTTTCTCAGAGCCTGGCTTCAGCAAGGAAGGCGTAATAAACTCCAATATTGCAGATATCTACAGGGTTCTGGGCGGCACTGATTCTTTGCTCCTTGTCTCCTTCGTTCCAAGTAATAAGGAGCACGTTGAGGCAGTAAAGCAAAGGGTAGAGAACCTTGTTAGCAGCAAAAGCATTAGAATGATAAAAAATCTCGGAAACAGAAACGGAATTTCGCAGTCCTCTGACTCCATGCAGATGGAATTGTTTTATGAATCAGGAGAAAGGTCTATGCTGCTTTCTTTGCTTGACTCCCTTAATCAAGCTGCATTGAGGAATGGGTATGCATATAAAGTAGGTATGGCTTTATGCGGTGACATCAGATTGCGCGATTACATAAAATCGCGTTTCTTTGTTTTTGAGGAAAGAGAGATGCGAGGCACATATACATTAGAATCGCTGTTCTGCTCCATGAAAAAAGCTGATGCCCTGCCATTATCTAATAAATGTGCTGCCTCTTACATCGCGTTTTCAGAGGTAGTGGGCAGGGATGAGACCATAAATACCAGTTACAGGAAGACCGATGGAGAAATAGAAATAGGAGAATATTTAAGGGGTTCATTGGCAGGCAGCGGCGATATTTTATCGCTTGAATGCAGATTATTCAACCTTGGTACCTTAATATCTGGTTTGCCTGGTACTGGAAAGACCACTACAGCAATGGGCATAATAAAGCAGCTAGCGAAAGCTTCAGGAGCTAAGACTTCTATAATATCAAGCACTAGCGAGTGGAATCACTTTGGCGCTTCTTTAGGTATGAAAGTAATAAGAATTTATGGCAGTAACACAACGCGGCTCAACTTATTCAGGTGTGACTCTAGAGTAAACATAGAAAGGTTTTATGAGAATCTGGCAATGCTCATGGCCTCCGCCTCTGGCGCGGGACCTTATAGGAGCTCTATGGAAAAATGCCTTTTAGCTGCATTCAGGAGGGCATATTCTTCAACAAGGTCTCCTGATCCGGCACTGGTGTATGAAGAGATAGAAAAAGCAGTAATAGAGCAACATGGCAAAAAAAGCAACACTGGCATAAAATATACAAAACACGGGGAGAATGTACTCGCAGCGTTACAAAATCTTAGACTTATGCTTATGAAGCCTCAATTCGCATATTCTGATGGAGAAGACTTTGCCAAGCTTCTTGATTCTGGGGTAGTCTTCGACTTGTCCATGGTAAGCAACAACATGAAACCTTTCTTCTATGCCCTGATACTGAATCAGATATACAGCTTTGCTGATACACTAGATGAGAAAGGCAATGACGAACTGCGCATGCTTATATGCATAGAGGAGGCGCAGCTGGCCCTTGGGAACCAGGAAGAGTCGGCTGCAGCCCTAGACCTATGCCAAAGAATACAGGATTTTAGGAAGAGAGGCATTGGCCTGATTCTTATAACGCATAGCATAACGGATATAAGCACCTCGATAAGGAGGCTTTGCCAGATCAAACTGTACTTCAGGCAAAGTGCCGATTCTGCAAAGTATGCGTGCGGGGATCTACTCTTCAGAGAAGAAGATGCTAAATTGGTAATAGATAAGCTCAAGAGCTTGCCGCAAAGTACTTGTGCTGCGAGCTTCATTTCAATACAAAATGGGCTCAGGATACCAAACTATTCGGTGTTTGTCAATGTTGGGAGAATAGTAGAAAATCTGAACCCCGAAGGTTTTTGGCATGAAGATCCGCCAGGGCAAGATGAGCCAAAGCCCACTAAAGTGAGGATACATAACCAGGAGGGCATGCTGATGGCTGGAGTCCATATAGAGCTCGCTTATCTAGGCGAAACGATTTTTAGCGGATTTTCTGATGAAAGAGGCGAAGTTACAATTGGAAGGCTTCTGCAGGAACGCAAGTATACGCTTCTTGTACCCGGCCTAAAGAAACGCGATACAAAGAAGTTTGTTATAATCGGCTGCCAGGAAAATGAGATTGCAATTTAGGATTAGATAGACTTGGCAAACCGATTGGGATGCCTAGACACATAAAATCTATAGCAGGTTTGAATGGTAAATAGGCAATGCTTGTTTGAAACCGGGTAAAGCGTCAACATTATGTGTTTATTGCATATTATGCAAGCCTTCTTTGGTAAAGCGCTTTCCTAAGAAGCGTGCTGTTTCTTACCCAGGAAGCTATAGGTATGTCCATCTTAGAGGAAACAAAGTTTACAGCCTGATACAGGTCATTGAATTCAATTGGCTTGCTCTTTAGCGTGGCCCTAACGTGCTCTCTGACATTCCAGACACCTACAGGCATTATATATCCTGGATGCGCCTCTCGAAGTATTACCACCTTGGCCTGACCTTTAAAACTTTCAAGCAGTTCTGCTGACGCCAAACGGGCTGCATAATAGCAGCCACCGATCTCGGCATACTTTGTCCTTCCCTCAAAAGGCTCATATGAAGAATAAATTGCAATCTCCCTGCTCTCCAGATTCCATGTCGTATTAGGGTACCATGCTTCTACAAGCTCGTATTCCCATGACCCTGGAAGTATGAGCACAAGCCATCTGTTGTCTAGAGCCTCGGAATAGAAGGCTTTGATAGAATCTACTGGTTCGTATTGCTTTATTACTTTAAGCAGATTTTTGCTTAGTGTATCATCAACAGCTGTTATGCTCCATCTAGTAGGCACGAACTTTCTGCTTTTTTGTCTGCCTAGTATGCCTGCCGAGAGAGTTTTTTGGATTTTTGAAACTGCAACCCCTTTTTCATAGAGCTCTATTATAGCATCTTTTGCAGCCATAGAGGTATCATAGTATGCCTTCTCTATCTGAGGATTTGCCTTAATGTTGCCGAGGCTCATGTCAAGCATCCTAGCGCTTGGGCCATATGGCTGGCTGTTCTCATCAAACCTCATCCCAGGATGTGGCCTATGCAGGAGCTTTTCCTCAACGCC
This sequence comes from Candidatus Micrarchaeaceae archaeon, assembly GCA_038881385.1. Lineage (GTDB taxonomy): Archaea > Micrarchaeota > Micrarchaeia > Micrarchaeales > CABMGC01 > JAKAVK01. The sequence continues at coordinate 8,225 of JAVZPV010000001.1, forward strand.
TCCGTATTTTTCTGCAAGCGCAAGCTCTTTGATCATCTCCTCTATCCTTCCATTATCGGCTTTAGTAACCTTAGTGCGGTACATGCCCCTGATTAGAGTTGAACGAAGTTCAACTATCTGGGGTATAGAAAGACCAACCCAGCGCTCAGGTTCAGCCATTATTGAGGTATCACCGAATTGGGGAGGTACAAGAGGGCCTATATATACGTTTGGATAACCGTACCTTCCTATGAAGATGTCTGGTGGTGAAGATCCAGATATTTCTGTTCCGTTAAGCTTTTCAAGCGTTTTGAAGTTATAGTATGAATTTAGAATGTAAGGATTCTGCATATTTTGATAAACTTGATTGGTCCTTCTTACAGAGATTGTCTTTGTCTCCATTGCACTCATACCTATTTCGCTGCATTCAGTTAATAAGTTTGCTTGCGGTAGATTTACGCTGATGTAAAGGTAGGCTTTGCAGGTCTATCACTCTGGAGCTTGGCAAACAAGGTGCGCACTACAAAAGGTATTTAATCATGGAAAGATATAGGTACAAAAAGGTTATTGCGGATGGTGTCGCTGCAGTAGTATTAAACAAAGGGCGTGCACTGCTGCTGCTCAGGAGGCAGCTGCCTTTTGTCAAGAACCCCGGAAAATGGAGCTTTATTTTCGGCAAAAGGGAAAAGTGTGAGGGTTATCTTGAAGCTGCATACAGGGAGATTAAGGAAGAAACTGGAATTGGAATGGCGAATCTGAGCATACTCTGCAAAGGCTTCGATGTACAGATATTTGACTCTAGAAATGGCATAACATGGAAAAATAAAATGTTTATTTTTAGGTCCGATACTGAAAAGGCAAAAAGGAATTTTGAGAATGCTGCGATAAGATGGGCCACATTGGATGAGATAATGAGGCATGACAGATATGATAACATTTTTATTGATGAAGCGAAGATTTTACGGATGATAAAAAGGTATTCAGATGGATAAGGAGAGCCTAGACAGGAGAATTTCGGCAGTTCTAAAAAACGCCGGAGTAGGGATTATACTTTTGGTAAATACAAATTCCGAAGACCCAAATTTTATTTATATGACTGACCTGAGGGGGGGCTTGTTTGAGGGTAATTTCTTACTTATATCAAAGAAGGGGGCAACTCTTTTTACTTCGCCTCTTGAATATGAGCTAGCTAAGGGCCAGCTGAGCAATAAAATTAAGATAGTGAACCTTGACAGCACTGAGAAAGTTGAGCTCCTTGAAAGGGAGCTAAAAGGCAAAGAAATAGGAATAAACGGGAATTTTCTGCCCTACAACAGCTTAAGGCGCATTAAAAAAAGATTTAAGTTAGGAAAAATTGTAGATGTTTCTAATGCGTTTGAAGAAGCACGGAGAATAAAGGACAATGGAGAGATATCAAGAATAAGAATGGCAAACAAGATAACAAAGAATGCGATAGCAAAAGTCCAGGCTGAGCTTAAGGTGGGTATGACCGAAAAGGAGGTAGCAAGAAGATTTGGGAATTATATACTCGAATATGGCGCCGATGGAACTTCTTTTGATTCTATAGTTTGTTTTGGCAAAAATTCGGCTCTGCCACACCATGCGCCTGACATGACTAAATTAAAGCATGGAGATTTGGTTCTAATAGACGTAGGAGTAAAGGTAGGCAATTACTGCTCTGATGTCACCCGTACAATTATATTTGGCGATCCGAAGGTACCTATAAAAGATTATGAAAAGAAAAAACGGATAATACAAGTAGTAAAGGAGGCGCAAGCTGCTGCAATTGCTTCAATCAAGCAGGGGGTGGCAGGAAAAACGCCTCATCTCGTAGCAAGCGGAATAATAGACAGGGCAGACGGAGGAGCCTATAAGGGAAGCTTTATCCATTCGCTTGGGCACTCAATAGGAATAGAGGTGCATGATGGCTCTGGCAGGTTCCTCTCCCCAGAATCTGAACTTGTATTAAAGGCAGGTATGGTAAGTTCTGTAGAGCCTGGAATTTATATACCAGGTTTTGGAGGCGCACGGATAGAGGATGATGTACTAGTTACAGAAAATGGCGCCTTAATACTTTGAATTGGGGGGTTCTGCTAGTCTGGTAAGGCTACCACCTTCGGGAGGTGGTGACCCGTGTTCAAATCACGGACCCCCCGTTTATATTTGACTGGCATCTTGCAAAGCGGCCTCACTGATTGGATAAGATCAGCCGCTGCATCTAGCAGCTGCCTCTGCCCTTATCTCCCTAAAAAAGTATAGCATTGCCCCAACAGTCCATGCTTGGGGATTGCACGGCGGCGATGAAAGGCGCGGATCTGACAGGCTTATCAACGAGCCGTCAGGTGCAACAGGCAGGTATTCAGGGGCAGAGCCTGTTTCTAGGAAGCACTCCACAACTGCAGCCCTTATTTGTTTGTAAATCTTTGTAAAGCCCATTCTTTTCATTCCCATTGCTATTATCCAGTTATCATGGGGCCATACAGAGCCTCTCTGATAGGAGAACTCATCGAAATCCGGCTCGTTAATTGAGTGTGTACGTATCCCGAAGCGCGTCCACATGTCAGGCTTGGTTAACCTGAGTGCGATCGCCTTTGCACGCTCCCTTCCTATTATGCCGGTAAAAAGGAGCTGACCTGCGTTACTTGCAACCTTCATTAACTTTTGATTGTTGCCGTCTATTGAAAGATAAAAAAAGTTATCCTTTGCAGACCAGAATTCTGTGTTGAATTTGTCCTTCAGCATCCTTGCAGCAGTAGCCATTCTTGCTGCAAGCTCTGGGTCATATTTCCCGATCATCTTTTGGATCACGCTGGACGAAAGAGCCGCGTATGCATAGCCCTGCACCTCAGCAATGGCAATAGGCCCGACCACGGAGTCAGTAAGGCTGCCAATTCCGTCTTTCCAGCTTTGGCTTTGGAGCCCTTTTTCCTTTGCAGGCTTCCTATACCTGAGCAGCCCATCTATAATTCCATAATCAAGTATCCATCTTACTGCTGATGCTGCGCTTTTCCAAAGAGACTCGTCGCACGTTCTGCCTACGTAGCTTGACATGCGAATCAAGAATAATGGAGTACTGTCCACAGAGAAGTAGTATCTTTTTCCAGGAATGAGCCAATTGATATTTGGCTTCCTGAAAGATGGGATTTCGTGTATTATTTTGCCTGGTTCTTCGCCATATTTGCCCTTTTCTTTACCCTGCACTTTAGCAAGGGTTTCAAGCGTATCTTTTGTTATATTAATGTCGTAGCCTTCAGTCTGCCACGAGAATATAAGCGAGTCCCTTCCGAAAAGATAATCGAAATTGCCGCCCCTAGCCAAGCCATTATCAGGCTTTATGCCTGCATGGTAATATTTGCCTGTCGGGTCTCTAAGCCTTGCCATATAACTAAGCATAAGATCTTCACCCTTGGCAAGCTCATAGGTTAAGCCAGTGCTTCTGCCCTTACTGTTATTTAGGCGCTGCCTTATCATTTAGTTGCACTTAATTAATGGTTAATAAATTCACTCTTGCTACAGTATTTTTTAAATTTTTCGTGATGTGCCGGAAATTTTATACAGGTTCGGATTTTATCGATGTCGACCAGATCAGCCCATTGATAGTTAATTTCTAACCATTTCATGAAATACTTCTAGATTAGATTCCGAAGTGGTGCACCTCTATGCCTAAAATCTAGTGCAGTACCACCTTAATTCTACGCTTATAGTAAACCATGAACATTGATTCTATTGCTGCCTTCAGTTCCTCCCTTTCTTTTGATATTTTTATGGATTTTTCATTTAGTCCACAAAGCTCGGATTCAAGTTTTGAGGCATCATGCATTGCCTTTTTTATTTCTTCAATAAGCCTGCTTGAATCGGCCAATTCCTTTTCTAATGGCATTGCTTTGGCCTTAATTTCGTCCAGGCCCTCGAGCATTTCGCGTAACCTACCCTTTTTCACAGCTGATATAGCCAAGCGCACCTCCTCCTTATTCTTTACTGAGATAATACCTGTACTTATTTCTGAATCTAACTCATGCAGCTGCTTAAGCAGTTCGGCGTATATCTGCTCGTTGCGCAGCAATGCGTTACTCCCAATAAGGCCAGCAAGCTTTTGCTTATGCGTAGACAGGTAATCGTGCTTTTTTGCAGGCTTTTCTATGGTACCAAATATAGTGCTCAATTCTGCTTTGAGTTTGGTTTCAGTCATTTCCAGCTCTTTCTTGCGGGTAGCCAGTGAAGAGGCAGCGGCTTCAAGTGCTTCGAGCTTGCCAATATCAGCTCTTTTATTTGATTGCGAATTAATATCTTCAATGCTCGTTCTTATGCCTCTAAGCTCTTCGCCTAGAGACACTAGAGAATTTATTCTGCTAAGCAGATCGTTGTGCTCGTTTAACTCAGCTGCCCTTGAATTAAGCTCGGCATTAAGCATTCGCAAGCCGCTTTCAAGCGAGGAAAAAGCCTTCTTTAACTGCTTTAGGTCGTTTGGATATGCGTCGAGCACCATCTTGAATGAGGTGTTGGCTTCAAGTATCTCCTTGAGCAGGGCTTCTGAATCAGCGGCATATAAGCTGTACTTTTCGTATGTCGTTGCGCTGTTCTCCCAATTAACTCTGCGATGGCTGGAAATAATCCTGCTTAGCAGGTTTGTGTACGAATCCTTTAGCTCCCTAACGTATGTAATGCTCGATGCTCTTATAAATTCTAGGTCTGGATCCTTGTTTAATTTGCGGAACTGTTCGCACGCGGCTGCAAGTTCAGATACTGATGAGTGCATGCCTGAAACTATGCGCAAAGCCTTTGATTCAAGGCTGGACAGCTTTTTGTTGAAACTCTCAGAAAGCGCCACTGTAAGCGCATCTTCTGTTATCTCCTCTGTATTCCTGCCTCCAAACAACATTTATATAGCCACGATATACTATATCGTGTGGTCTTTATGAAGATGCAGTCGGCCTTGGAGTTCCTTTCTACATACAGCTATGTGTTCATAGTAATAGGGATTGCCTTGGTCTCGGTGCTTCTCTTGGAAAACTCTGCGCAGGCTTCCCTGGTTTCCCAATGTTACGAATTCGGCGGATTTGAATGCAATTATGTCTATTACTACTCGAACATATCAGGCTATTATTCCGTTGCATCTTTTTCCCTTAGCAACTCCCAAAGCGTTCCGCTTAATGTAACGAATTTTTCAGTTGTAATAGGAAACACGAAAAGCAGCGGTCTTTGTACTCCAACCTTTGTGTATCCAGGCCAGACCAGCGTTTGTGAAGCTGTATTTAACATTGTAAGGTCACCTGCCGCTATAGTGCAGGGCACATATTCAATAGGGGCAAAATACTGCAATGGCGGCATAAGTGCTATTCCGCAAGGCATATGCACGCAGCCAACAACGTATGCAGGCAGCTTTTTGGCATACTCTAGCCAATTGTATAGCCAGCCATTGGGCATAAGTGTTGCAGAAGCGCCTGCAGGCTTAGGGGCTCCTTCATATAGCTCAATACAGCCCATGCATCTGCCTGCAAACTTTATACTAGTGCAAAACGGCGGCCAAAATGTGGGAGGAATTAGTGGAAGCTTAGTTTATTCTTTCGGCACATCAGATTATGTTGGCACAGTTGCGTTGGGCAATATGACTTCCCAGTTTCCTCAAAGCGCATCAATGCTCAATTCTGCATCGTCATGCAACGCATCGCAGCCACAGCTATTGTCAATGTTTTACACTACAATTTACATAAGGGGGAGCGACAATGCGGAAAGCATAGAAACCACAAACGCCATGGCCGTATACTATAGGCCTGCAAACATACTGGCTCCATGGAACAGCATTTTTGGAAGCTCGGCATGGAAAGGCGGCCTTAGTACTTACTCCTCTAATACAGTAATCGGAAGCGGACTTTACAGCATAGAGGCAGTGTGGTACGCACCGCCGTGCTCGCAGGCATTGCAGACCCTTAACATTTCTTAATCAGACAACAGCTATGTCCTTGAAACCTTTCAACTGCAATCCGGCGTCATCGTCAGAATTGAATATTTCTATTTTTATTCCCTTCCTGTCTGCGATGTCAAGCACTTCTTTGAATGCAGGCTGGTTGATTACTGAATCATTGACAAGCACAGTTTCCGGCTTTGACTCATTTATGCTTCTCTTTACGTTCTCTAGGCCGTATGACGCGGAGCCTGTGCGCAACTCGGCCAAAAACTTGTTTAGGTATTCAAACTCTCTTTTTATGTGCTCGGTTTCTAGCATATCGCCTATCGCAGGGCTTCTTAGGACCTCCCTGATGCCGGAACGCTCAGCGTCTCCCGCAGGTGCGTAAAAAAGTCTCTTTTTTATAGTTATATTGTTTGAAGAGATATATTTCTTAAGGTCGTCCTTGGTAAAGCCAGGCCCGGCCAGTATTACTATGTCTACGTTCATGTTTTCCAGAGCCTTTATTATTTCTTCGAAATACTTTGCCCTCTGAGCCTCGAACTCTTTCTGCTTCATCCTCTTGCTCAGGTGGCTGTATAATTCTGCAACTATGTCTATTCCATAGCCCTTTATGTATGAGATCGTAGCCTTCTCATCATCAAGCACAATTATCCCAAGCTTCGGCTTTTTGGATTCCTCCTGGGCCTGCTTAAGGCGCTTGAACATGTACTCTTTCCAGTCTTCCTTGAACATGTCGATTATGTCTCCTGGAGCTACATTTATGGTATGATAGCTTCCAAGGGCCACAAATTCAGCTGGCACCGCCTCCTTTATAATTCCTATCAGCCTGAGCCTTCCGGCAGACTTGTCTATCTCAACTTTCTCCACTGATATTTTTACCGTTATTTCCTTTTGCTCTCCGACATCTTTCTCATTCGCCTTGAAGCGCCTGTAACTTCGCGCCTCAACCATATCGCCATTTGATATGAGCATTGCAAGCAGGTAAAGGTCATCGAAGGAATCCGGCTGGACCTTAAGCGCTTTAGATACCGGATTGAACCTTATCAATCGCATAAAGACCCACACACTTATTAGGTAAACACATATATATCGTTGTGGCTTTAATTCTAGAATATGGCAAGCAACATAGGTTCAATTTCAGGACTTTCTTCTTCGTTGCTCAGCATTATAACTGCGCATTCGTATTTAGGCATATTCTTTTTGATGCTTCTTGAATCTGCCTCTCTTCCTGTGCCTAGCGAGGTTGTTCTTCCGGCAATAGGCGCTCTCGCAGCCTCTAAGGCTATTGACTTGTGGTTTGGCCTTATTGCCGCGCTTGCTGGAAGCATGGCGGGCATTGCAGTTGACTATTACATAGCCTATTTTATAGGCAAGGAGATAGTCTACAAGCACCTTGAGGCCCTTAGGATAAAGCGCAGCACTCTCGATGCATTCGACTCTTGGTTTAGCAAAAATGGCTCGTTTGCTGTGTTTATCTCAAGGCTGATACCTGTTGTAAGAGGCTTGATAAGCTTTCCGGCAGGCTTTGCTGAAATGCCAATATGGAAATTCATGATATATTCGTTTTTTGGCACTTTTATCTGGGATTTTGCACTAGTACTATTTGGCTATTATGCCCTTGCTACAAAAAGCATAGCGATAGAATTTGCTGCGGTGGCCTCCTTTGCTATTGTACTATACCTTATCTACACATATGCACTAAGCCACATAAAAACAAGGAAAAACTAAAAACCGTTACAAAACAGCATAGCTATCCTATTCGCCTTCTTGCCTAGGCTCTATTATGTAGTTTTTAACTATCTTTATTACCTGGTCTATTGCTCGTTTAATATCCGCCTCGGTCTTGGCACCGGTGCATATTATCTTGCCGTTCTTGAAGAGCAGCAATGCTGTCTTTGGATCGTGTATCTTGCATATTGCCCCAGGAAACTGCTCTGGCTCATAGTCCACATCTGATGAGGCCTTCGCTATACCGTAAAGGTCCAGTTCTACGCCAAGATCTGCGCTTGCAACTATGTTTTCTATCTTGAATTTCGGGTTCAAAACCACTTTTTTGCCTGATGCCTTAGATTTTGCCATAGTATCAATCGTTTTTCCAATGTATACTATTTAAATAGTAGGTGGGAAGGTATTTATATATTGATACAGTATAGTTAACGCTAGTCTTTTGTTGCCCCATAGTGCAGCAACTAGATCAGGTATTAATTAGTGATAGATATGGGAGGAAAATCTCATGGCCTATTATCTGGCAGGTCCAGGCACCTATCGAGGCATGGAAAACTCTCGACACTTGGGTTGAGCAAGCTCATAAATAAGTTTGAGAAGGGAGACAAGGTAGTCATATCACCCCACGGCAATTTCAAGAATATACCACACCCGAGGTACAGGGGCAGGATAGGCACTGTAATAGGTGGAAGGGGAAATGCATATTTGGTGGATGTAACCACTGCAGGCTCCGCAAAGGTAACGCTCATAGTGCCAAGGGAGTACCTTGGAAAGGTTAAGCAGCAATAGCAATATGCATTAGCCGTATTGCAAGCCTATTTGGGCCTATTTGCATAGTCGTCTCATATTTCTATAACTTCGCAGTCCTTTGCGGCTTTTGAGTTTGGAAATACTTTGCGTGCCTCTGCTTCGATGCCATCTGTGCTTTTGTACCTGGCACTGAAGTGTATTAGAACAAGCATTTTTGCCTTTGCTTTCTTCGCAATAACTGCGGCCTCGGCCGCTGTAGAATGGCCCCTCTCCCTTGCAAGGCTGGCTTCAGCAGCAGTATAAGTTGCCTCATGGATAAGAAGGTCAGCGTCTTTTGCGGCTTCCAAAGTAGACGCAGTAGGCCTGGTATCTGAGGCGTAGACCACTTTCTTACCTATGCTCAAAGTGGTAACTTCTGATAGCCTTATAGTCTTACTTCCAAGCTTTATTCTCCCGTTCTTCTGCAAAACTGAGAACATCTCACCCTTTATTCCAAACCTTTTTGCCTTCGCCTCTATGAACCGCCTTTTGTCGTTCATCTTGAATACATAGCCGTAGCTGGAAATTGTATGGTCAAGCCTGAATGCAGATATTGTGAAGTCCTTGCCCACATAAACTGTGCCTTTATGCACACCTTTTATATCAATTGGATAGGTAAGTATTGCCTTGTCGAAATTGATGAGCGTGCGGATAGTGCCTTCTGAGCCTTTCGGAACGAAGATTTCAAGCTTCTCCCTGCGCCCGTTTAGGGCAAGAGTACGCACAAGCCCTGCCAAACCTATTACATGGTCGCCGTGGGCATGGCTTATCATCACTGCACGTATTTTGGATGAGTTAATGCCCGCCTTAAGCAGTTGCATTTGTGTCCCTTCCCCGCAGTCGAATAGAACCAGGTTGCCTTCATGCAAAAGAGCTACGCTGGTAAGATTGCGCTCCTTTGTCGGCGAAGCTCCGGAGGTGCCAAGTACAGTTATTCTTACCATGCTATTCAAGCTCCAGTGTTACTTTTTTCTCTTTAAGGTCAAGTCCTTTTATTTTTAATTCCTTGAACCTTTCCCTCACTTCTTCGTAAGTTGCCTTCTTGTTTCTGCCCATGTATTCAATAAGCTCATTCAGCTCATGCATATGCGCGAATATAATGTTTCCTGCCTTCTGGAATTCCTCAGCTTCCGCCCTATGCGAAGCTGCAAGCTCCTCCTGCTTCTTTATGCTGGCACTTAGCTCCTCAAGCTTTTTTGCACGGAGCTCTTCGTGCACGGTTTCCCTCTCTATTCTGTAAAGGCTGTCGAACATCTGGCTAATGCTTCTGTATCCTGATTTTTCATAGCCATCTTTTTCATATTTTGCTATAGGGCACAAAGCAAAGTCTATGGCCTTACCGTTCATGCTGTAAATCCTTGGGCTTGGCCTCGAATTTACCTCTGCAACCATTGAATGTATGGCTTCAGCAAGCCTCAGTGCGTCTTCATCCCCTTTCAAAGCGGCTTTTGTATCTATTCCTGCCTGGCTGAAGGCGTTTTCCATATAGAGCGGTCCGATGTCTATGTATTTTAGTGCCTCCGGGATTGGCTTTGGCTTTCCTTTTACCGCTTTTATAGATTCTGCAATTTCGCCTATTTCTGCATCCCAAACGCCTATAGCCTGCGACCTTGGGAATAGGTATTTGCTATTTGGCTTTAACTCGCGGTCTTTGAATGACATTTGGGAGTAGCACTGCTCTATAACCAATTCCCTGTTAGCAAGTATTACGTTTCCCTTCCCGAACATCTCTATTATAAGATTCTGCACATTCCCTGCTGAGAGTATCTCAATAACAATTACCCTGTCTGTTCCATGCTGCTCAAAAGACAGGATCTTGCCGCCCTCTACCCTTTTTCTTACTCCCAACGCAAACTGGGATGGTTCGCCAGCACTTTCGGAAAGTTCAGTCTCGTTTAGTGTGTGAAGCAACTTGCAGTATACTGGCACCTGGTTTCCGTCTTTGTAGAATCCTAGCCTGAATGATTTGTTTCCAAGGTCGTAGAACTTCCGTAGGAATCCTCCCACAATCTTGGGCTTCAGTTCGTTCACAAGCGCATGTATCTCTATAGATGCGATCTCGCGCACTCTATCACTTGCCCTGAAGCTTACGCCTTCCCTCTTCCTTTATTATGCTTGAGAAGGCCTCGATCATTTTCTTTGCGCTTCCTATATTCTCGAGTGCTGTACCTATCTGGACCCCGTCAGCACCGCTTCTGAGGGTGCTTACAAGCGTTTCCTTATTCCGTATTCCGCCTGCAACTATGTAAGGCACGGTTATTGTGCTTTTCACTGCTCTTATCATCTCCGAAGGAACGGGGCCACCTCCCTGAAGCTGCGGATTTGATCCTACGTCAGTGATTATAAACCTGTTGCCTAGGTATTCGCCAGCAAGCGCAAGAGATGCGGCTATAGCCGGCTTTTCCCTTGGAACAAGATTTACATCGCCTACCCAGCCAACAGTGCCGCCTGGCGAAACGACTATATAGCCTATTGAGAGCGGCTCGATCCCCATCTGTTTTATTATAGGAGCGGAGAGCATCTGCGCCTGGGTTATCCAATAAGGATTCCTCGCATTAAGAAGGCTCATGAAATAAACTGCATCAGCATACTTTGAGATAGTAGCTATATTGCCTGGAAATAAAACGACAGGCACGTCTGCCCCGTCTTTAATGCCTTTAGTTACGTAATCTAGGAGTTCTCCCTGCGCACCTATGCTTCCGCCTATAAGTATTATGTCAGAACCGGAATTGGCGGCCTCGATTCCTGTCTTCATTGCATCATCAGGACTCCTGTAATCTACAGGGTCTATCAATGCCATCATTACTGCGCCTTTATCTTCCAGCCTTTCGTTTATGTATCTTTCCACTTTGCCAATTTTCATAGGATCGACCTTGTGGCATGGTGCTTCTCTGCCTCATTAAATGCAGCTATAAGCTCCTGTGTTCCCTTTCTTATGTTAACTTTAGGCTTGTACCCAAGTTCTTTTGCCGCTTTTGAGATGTCGAGCTTGCGGTTGCTCGTAAGGAAACGCAGTTCATCGCTGTCTATATTTCTTGACCTTGCCATAACATTAAGCAAAAGCTCATTTATCTGCTTTGTGGGCTTTGGCACCCCCAGCATCTCTGCAGAAAGGTCCATAAGCTGCTTGAGTGTATGGTCTTCACCGTCTGAGAAGTGGTATACCCTTCCTTCTGCTGCTTTGCTTTGAAGTGAAAGGAGGAATGCCTGTGCCACATCAGCAACGTGTATCAGTGAAAGATTATTGTCTCCACGCCCTACAACATACGCCTTTCCTGCCTTAATTAGCCTTAGTATCTTGAAAAATGAATGCTCAAGGCCTGGACCATATGCAGTAGCAAGGCGCAGAATCGTGTACTTGACCTCGTCGCTTTCTTCCTTTACCACCTGCTCGGCAAGCATTTTGCTATATCCGTATTTGTCGGTGGGTTTTAGCTCCGATTCTTCAGTTAGCCTTTCCTTTCTTGCCCTGCCGTACACGTCAATTGTGCTTGTGAAAAGGAATCTTTTTACGCCGCATTCTGCACAAACATCGAGAAGGTTCCTTGTTCCAACCACATTGGTTTTGAGTATCTGCTCAGTCGTGTATTTATACTCGCTCACTATAGCTGCGAAGTGCATAACCGCATCCGCTCCGTCACACGCCTTCTCAAGCTGTTTCTTGTCAACTATATCGCCAAGGAATGGAACTGTGCCTGGTGGAAGCATAAGCGAGCGCTCCTTGCTTTTTACAAGAGCGTGGACAACATAGCCTTCTTCGACAAGCCTGGCTGACATAAACCTGCCCAGCTTGCCGCTTGCACCGGTAACCAGTATTGTCTTATCCATGAACATCACATAGTATTCTTTTCGTCAGCCTCGGTAAGGAACTTTGCTGCAAGGAATCTCATGTATCCTTCTGGAACGTTGTTAATTGCGTACGCCTGCCAGTCTTTTCCGAAAGGGAGGTAAACGCTTGCCCTGGTACCCCGCTCTGCAAGGCTTTTTATCTTCTTGCTATTTTCTCCAAATCTAAACTCTATTACAGCTGTTTTCCCACGCCCGCCGTTGAGCACTTTTTTGATTACTGAGTCTGGAGGCGAGAGCATTACAGTATTTGAAAGGTTCATTCCTGCAAGCTGTTTTGCAAATTCATCTGCTCCGGCAACTTCCAGGTCAGATTTAGAAAAGATAATTTTGAGAGACTTTATGTGCTTGTGAGCTGTTACGGTTTTTAACATTCCGGCTGCATGTGTCGCTATGCCGAAACCTCTCGCACTGTCAAACTGGGTTGAGTCAAACGAATAGCCTTGCGGTATTTCAGCCCATACGAACACGCCATATTTATTTCCGACTTTTATTATTTCGCCAAGATTCTCTAGCATCGTATTCTCGTCCATTCCTAAGCCAAGCTGGCTGAGGGGCACCTGTATGCTGGCCTTAAGGCCCAGCCTGGATATCTGTCGTATTAGCTCGAGATAAGTAGTTGTTGCGTATTTTGCCTTCTGCCTTGTCGCAACGCTGTTGCTCAAGAAGGTTATCGAAACGTGAAGGTTTTTACTGTTCAGGTCTTTGGCCTTGTCCAAGGCTGAACTCATTGTTGTGCCGGACACGTGCCTTTTGACAAGCTTATAAAGGATTCTTTCTATAAAAGAATCATCATTCAATTTATCACTTTTCTGGGCTTTATGACGCAATATCTATGCTGAGCAATGTATTATATATTGAGTTGCAAAGCTTAAATATCGAGAAGTATGCTGAACCTTTCTAGGGCTGAGGGTACAGGAGGCACGGTAAAGTCAGGCCCCAGCGCATTTATAGTAAAGGAGATAACCTCCAATGGCATTGTCTTAGAGCCAGGCAGGCATTACACACCAGAGGAGCTAGGAGAAAAGCCGTCCCCTGAAGGAAAGTTTACAAGATTTGTCCTGCAAAAAGAGGGTTGGAATACAGTACAGTCGCTTGTTGCGATTGCAAAGAAAGCCGGCCGCGGCAAAAAATCAATAGGATATGCTGGCGTTAAAGATAGGACCTCTATATCTGTACAACTTGCAAGCATATTTGGCACAAACCCTGAACAGATTCTGGCATTAAGGATGAAGGACATTTCTATAAACGGCGCATGGAAATGCAGCAGTCCCGTAGAGATGGGGAGCAACATAGGGAACTCTTTTGAGGTAATAATAGAAAATGTAAGCAGGCCAAGAAACGCCCAAAAGGTAATCGAAGAGCTTGGCGGCAGGGTGCCTAATTATTTTGACAGGCAGAGGTTTGGTAGCCGCCTCAATAATGCAGACATAGGGATAGCTATACTTAAGGGCGATTTTGAAAAGGCTGCAATGCTAATGCTTACTTATACAGGGGGAGAGACAAATGGCTTTGCAGTAAGCGCAAGGAGCAGGCTAAGAGATGAAATGGATTTCAAGGCTGCGCTCTCATACTTCCCCGCATACCTTAAAGATGAGTTATATCTGATCAGGCACCTCTCTAAGTACAAGGGAGATTTTGCTGGGGCAATGAGGCGGCTTCCAAGGGGGGTCTTGCTCATGTATATACATGCCGTCCAATCCTTATTATTCAATATGGAAGTGGAGGAAAGGATTAAGAATAACGATTTTGAATCTGGGATTTCATGCGGCGGGAATAGGTATGGATTCCCAGACATTGGTGCTATTTCAGAAGGTAGCAGCGGCTTCCAGGCAATACCTTTGGTAGGTTATGAAACAAAAGACAGATGCATAAGCGAGTATGGAAAAAAATCCATGGATCGGATTGGAATTGCAAAAGAGCTATTCATGATAAAGGGCATGCCTGAGTTAAGCATGAAAGGCTCATATAGGACCATTTTTGCGCCTTTCAAGGATCTTTCTGTAAGTGAAGGTGAAGGCGTTATAAAACTTTCATTTTCGATACCGTCAGGTACATACGCTACGGTCCTGATAAATGAGATAACGAAATCAGATAACTTTAGCCTAGGCGGCCTTTTCCATAACCTTGATTAGGCTAGCTCTCGCTTCAGGTAGTGGGCTTCCCTGCCTGTGCACAATAGGTTAGATAATGCCTTTGGTGTAACAATCCGGATTTTATAAATTGGAATTATGTAAGAAGGCAAACACGTAGACAGTCGCCGGGGTAGGGATTTGAACCCTAACTTCCTTGCGGAAACCAGATCTCGAGTATCGCCTGCATAGCAACTGGCGCGTTACCGGATTCCGCCACCCCGGCATTGGCTACTTATTATTGCACCACACATTTATTATGCTGCTGCAATAGCTTGAGGCAATAGCTACTTTTACTTTATGCCGTTTGGCCAAAAGGCTCGTGTTGATTGAGTAGTGGCTGAATATTATAGAATTTGGATTTTTTGAGCCTATTGTGTATCGGATGATACACTTATATGCTTTAACTTAATTGTTTAATTTATGAGCGTCTCGGATACCGTTCGGGTGTACCTTAAGAATAAGCCGTATACTTTGGAGGCTTTGGAATCCGGAATAGTTAATTTCAGCGCGCTTGCAAGGCTTATACAAAAGGAGCTTGGAATAAGGAATTACCAGGCAATAAAGGCAGCAATAAGGAGGTACTCAGAGCACATTAAATCAGTAAAAGGGAACATAGAGGCAAACGCGCTACGCGTACTCAAGGAGAACAGGATAGCTTTGCTCGACGGCGTACACGTTATAGTGGCTGACAGGGAACTTGAGATAGAAAACGACGCAAAGGTAAAGACAGACCAGTATTATGTTTACCTTACAAGAAAGTACTCTCCAGGCGAAATAGGAAAAAAATCGAAAGGAAGTATAATCAAGGTGAATAGCAATTGCGCAACGCTTACCATATACTCAGGTGAAAACCTTGAGAGCGGGCCTGGCGTTATAGCCTTCCTTACCTCACTTCTTGCCGAACAGAACATAAACGTAATCGAGCTGATTTCATGCTATACCGAGACCATAATAGTGGTAAACAGGGAGGATGCACTAAGAAGCTACGAGTTGCTATCTGGAATAATAAAATAGCTGAATAACTGCTAGGCACTGGCTTTTCCAAACAGTTTAATTATAATTTAGGCAATGCTGCATGCGTATTAGGGCTTACCGTTTTTGCAGCAATTACATATATTCAACAGTTTCTATGCCAAGGAGCAGCAGCATGTTTCTAATTGTTTGCATAGTAGCTGACACGAGTGACAGCCTAATGGACCTTGCTTCTCCGCCCTTTATAACCTGCATATTCTCATAAAACTTGCTGAACAACGAGGAAAGTTCAAGCAAATAGTCTACTAGCAGGTTTGGCCTGTAGTCATTGCAAGCTTTCTCAACAATTTCAGGAGCCTTCCCGAGTGCCTTTAGCAGCTCGAAATCGGCGCCTGAGCCCATCTGCTTATAGTCATCGCTATCCAGTCTGATCGGGCTGCTTCCAGCCTTTTCGATTATCCTTCTTGCCCTGGCGTAAGTGTACATGCAGTAAGGGGCACTGCTGCCCTCAAAATTCAAAGCCTTTTCCCACGAGAATATGACAGGCTTCTCAGGAGCTATGCGCAGAAACTCAAATTTTATCGAACCCAGCGCAACAGATTTTGCTATCTCTTCGGATTTCTCAGTATTTTCTATCTTTTTGCTCTTTTTTACTATTTCTAGGGCTTTCTTGTTTACCTCTGCAAGCAGCGAGTCTGCTGTGAAGCTTCGACCCTCTTCCCCCATCCAGCCGCCTTCCCTGCCGCTCAGAGAGCCCCCTTCAACGCTTACTTCGCCGTATGCGAGGTGCACTATATTGTTTGATATTTCCTTATATCCAGAAAGGCTGAAGGCAAGCCTAAGTATTAGCTGTGCATATTTCTGCGATGCCCCTATTATGTTTACAACAGTAGCTGCCTTGCCGAACGATGCATGCACACCCTCTGGTGAGGTCGTATACAATGGCTTACCGTTTGGCTGTTTTTCCATAAATTGCTTATATTTAAAATTGTCTTCTATAATGCCAAATTTCCACATGTGGAAGGCTATGTCCTTTGCTACGTATGTGGCAGTCCCATTGCTCCTTATGAGCACCTTCGTCTCCTCAGACGGATTCTTGAATTCATTAGCAAAATCCTTTGAATTCTCAAGGGGTAACGTAATGCACCCGGCGTATTTGCCGCTGGACGGCCTTTCTATGGCTTTCCTTGAATCGAGCATTGCGATTGACTTCTCAAGCAGTTTTGCAGAAAGTATGTCGCTCTCCCAGACAAGCAGGTCATGGGATATCCTATACTCTGAGCCGGTCTCGTACTGGGCCCTAACGCAACTTTCTGCAAGCTTCCTTGCCTCCCTTGCCTCAGTTGTTGCAGGGTCCTCCATCTTTCTATTCAATTCCTTTATCTCCTCGAAAATGGCTTTGTCCTGCCCGATCTTCTTATTCACAAGCACATATTGCTCGCCAAGCCAATGGTCAAGCTTGCCTTCAGGGGCGTTTCCAAGATTTTGCATTCCCCACAGTGATTCGGCGACCTGCAGGCCTAGATCATCTATGTAATCAGTCCTCTCTACATTGTAGCCGTTAGCAAGAAGCAGGTTTGAAACAGCGTCGCATAGCAGGGCGTTCCTGAGGTGGCCTATGTGCCAAGGCTTGTTAGGGTTCACGCTTGGGCCCTCAACCATCACCTTTCTGCCGCTTCCTGAAGAGTTGAATCCGTAGAGCTCCCTGAGCCCAGATATTGCATCAAGCACTATCTTTGCATATTCGGGCCCGCTGATCTTGGCATTTATGTACCCGAATGCCTCGCTTATTTCGTTTATGAGAAGCCCTTTAGTTGAGGCTGATACTATATTTTTGGCAACATCTGCGGGCCGCATCCTGAGCTGCCTGGCAACTCCGAATGACAGTGAGGAACTCAGGTCGCCAAAGCCTGGCTTAGCCTCCGCTATTGAAGACATAACCTGTTCTTTTTTTATATCGACACTTGGATATGCTTTCTTTATAGCTTCGCAGATTATGTAGCAGAATTCCTCCTTTGCGCGCATTATCGGATTTTGCTGCATGTTATCCACTGCTGAGGTACCTACCAAGAGCTATGGAAAGCCTTTTTCCGCTGCCAGGCATGGCATACACACGGGCTTCATATAGCGTTTTGCTGCCTATCATGTTTAATACCAGGCCTTTGCTCTCTGTTATTGGCTTCTGCTTTCCGTTCACATTTACATATACATTAGTCTTGTCCTCTATAAGGCTCAGGGGCCTCATTATGGCAGGAAATATTTCTTCTTCACTTAAGCCTGCTGCTTCAGCAAGAGACGCCCTTTCCGTTTCGCTTTCAAGTTTTTTAATTAATGATACATCCTTTGGTATCTTCCCCCTGCTAGAAGGCTGCGGGTTTTGATATATGCATTCAAGTGGCTCGCGCCCGAGGAACAATCTTATTAGCCTTTTTGTAAACTGGTCCGTTCCGGATTTAAGGTAATCTTGCATTGATGAAAGCACCATATTGTCTGTATATCCTGCAAGTACATACTCGTCTTGCTCTTTTACCAGGTCCTTCGGATGCGGCAGATAACCTTCAACAGCAAGATTCTCGAATATCTTTTCGAACATCAAGCTGAAAGAGGTAACGGTCTTATGCTGGTACACGGCCCTATACATGTGATATCTACCAATAAGGAAGTCCTCGGCAGCAATCTCGTCCTTTTCGAAAAGGATCCCGTTTTTAGTGTAGGATATCGTGCGTATGAGCCTCTGTATGCTTACCCTCCCATAAGGAACTCCTGTGTTATATGAATCCCTAATAAGGTAATCTGCCTTGTCTGCGTCCAATGCTGAAGATATAAGTACGCTTGTTCCGGCTTTTCCAGAGAATAGAGCTGAGATTTCTGAAGGCTTGTATGTCTCAATCCTATCTGCCATGAAATTTTTAACCAGGTGTGCCCCAAACTCCTCGTGGCTCATTCCGCCAAGCTTGAGTATTGCTTTTTCTGCAGTGTGCGAGTAAGGTGCATGGCCCAGATCATGAAGCAGGGCTGCTATTCGGAGTTTTTCAAGATCATATCCTCCAGCGGCTGCGCCGCCTGCAGATTTCTTCAATGCGCTGAAAAACTGGCTTGTTAGGTGCATTGTGCCTATCGAATGTGCAAACCTTGTGTGTGTTGCGCCAGGATATACATAATATGCAGGTCCAAGCTGCTTTATCTGGTGCAGCCTTTGGAATATGGGTGTGTCTATAAGCTTTAGCTCCTGCCTGGTAAGGCTCACGCTGCCGTATATGCTGTCATTTATCCTTTTTTCAGCGCTCAAATGCATAAGGATCACTTTAGCACTTTGTCAAATCTTTTCAAGACCTGAGGTATGCTCTCTACTATGTCAGTAGAAATTATATGGTTTCCCATCCTCCTTGAAAGCATATCGCCTATTGCTGAATGCAGATAAGCTCCTGCAACAGCGGCCTGAAATGCGCTTGCACCTGTTGCGGCAAACCCAGCTATTATTCCTGTAAGGACGTCACCGCTGCCCATTGTTGAAAGAGCCATAAACCTGCTCCTGTTTATTTTAACTTTGCTGCCGTCAGTTATCACTGTTTCATGACCTTTAAGCAGTATTACTGCATTAAGCCTTAATGCCAGCTTTACTGCTGCCTCTATCCTTTCATCAAGCCCTTTTCCTGATATACGGATTCCTGAGACGAACTCGAATTCGCTGTCATGAGGCGTAAGCACGGCATTTAGGTTTGGCTTCATTTTTGTTTCCCGTATAGACCTAAGTGCACCAGCATCTATGACCGTCTTTTTGCATGCAGAAAAGCAGAAATCGAGTATTTTTGCAGTTTCAGCTTTTGCTGAGCCTTTGGCTACAATGCCAGGGCCTATTGCCACAGCATCGGACCTTTCTATCGCTTTTCTTATTCTTTCATTGAATACTATATTTTTATTACCCAATGCGCTTACAACCACCGCAGGGGATTGCATCCTTACTATATACTCTACAGCTTTAGGCACAAATGCGGTAACGTAACCTGCCCCTACCCTTAGCGCGGCGAGCGTCGCTAGGGAAGGTGCTCCGTGGTATTCACTGCTGCCTGCCACAACTGCAAGAACCCCGCGGCTTATCTTGTTCGAATAAATGCTTTTGGCCTGAACTGCTGTCCTAAGGTCAGCTGCGCTTGAAAACGACTTTACGATTTTATGCCGTCTGTTTCCCATACTCGCAAACCCTTATATTTTATTGCATCCAATAGCATATACTGGTCTCTTGCTATTATTAATGATGGTAGTATGGTAAAAATCTACAAGTACAACAACAAGCTTGCCATATTCTTGCCTTTTGATGTAATAAAGGAACTTGGATTATCTGAGAATGATGAGGTAGAGTTTTTCAGATTTAAGGGCAACTCTTATCTTTTTGCAAAAAAATCAGACATAGCAGATTTGCTTGTAGGGGAGAAACAGCAGCAGGCTATCCGTAAGCCTCCAAGCCAGAGTGCAGCAGAAAAGCCAGTTTTGAATGAAGAAGAAATTTCTGTGTTAAAGAAACTTGACACTATAAGGTACAACCAGCGAACACAGGCAAACGTAGAGAAGCTATTGGACAGCAAAGAGCGGGACACGCTTAGGCAGCTTATGAAAAGGAAGATTATCTCGCTTTTCATGAACGAGAAGGATGGAACCATGCTGCTTAGCATCTCAAAAGGCATATACGACCGGTTCCTAATGAGGAAAAGAAATGGGCAACATGAAGCAAAACAGGCAAATGATGCAGAGGAACAGAGGTATGGGCTTCTTAGCGTGCGCGGCAATATTGACGATGATAATATCAAGAAGCTTGAGAAGGACGGGTATATAGTTCTGCAGACAGAAGGGGAGGCTGCTGCGGTATCAGCTGCATTGGAGGAAAGCATCAGGCATGGGCAGGTTTTTGGCACGCGTGCATTCAACAGGAAGTTCTATATACTGCTCAGGCAGTTTCTTGAAAGATATTCCGCTTCTATTACAAAGGAATTGAGGGGAGGAGAGAAAAAGGTCTCGGAAATCGCAAGCAAGATAGGAATCGATGAGAATGGGGCCCGCGCGATTCTTTATTACATGGCCGAAACTGGAGACGTTAGCGAGAAGAAAAGGGATCTTTTCGTGCTTGCCTGAGCTTAGACCATGTGGTCAAGCACTATTATTACAATTGCGAAAACTGCAGTAGCTACTAGAATAAGCTTTGGGCTTAGCTTTGGCCCTCTTTCAGGTGCATCATAGAAACTTAAGATACCAGCTTGCTGTTGCGGGGTATTGAGCGTTGCCATTAAAACCAAACCAATACATATACGTGCATAAAAGATTTAAAAGGCAGGGATAAAAGTCATGCGGTTGCTAAAATGCTTCGCTAACCTATTCAGCCCTGAATTTAGGCACAGGCAAGGTATATAATATTTCCATGTTACCTATATCAGTGACTGCTTAAGGCAATGGTTAGTCTATGGCTCTTGATTTCTCAAGCGTAAGAATGCCTAAGGATGTATCCTCTGCTATAGTTGAAGTAAACAGGAAGATATCCGGTTTTGGATTAAATGCCTTTAGAAATAGGGAGCTCTATGAGCCGTCAGCACATCTGCTTCGCAGCAGGGGCAAGCTCATGAGGCCCTCGCTTGTCCTGCTTGGCGCGCATGTAACCTACCAAAAGGCAAGCAGTTTTGTTGATTTGGCTGCTGCAGCAGAACTGCTGCACATTTCCTCATTGATACACGATGACATAATAGACAAGGATAGCTTTAGAAGGGGCTTAAAGGCTGTGCATGTCAAATTTGGCGTTGAACCGGCAATACTGGCAGGCGATGCCCTTATTGCAAAGGCCATCTTCGACGCATCTAAATACGGCGAGGAAGTAGTATGCAACATATCGAACGCAGCTATGGACATGTGCGCAGGAGAGGCGCTGGACTTTGCATTCCAGAAAAAAGGCATGGTACCGAGAAAAAGCGACTATATAAAAATTGCTGAGCTGAAGAGCGCATCTCTGATTGCATCTTGCTGCAATATTGCTGCCGTTTATAAAAAGGATGCCATTGCAAGAAACCTTTATTCTTTCGGAAGGAATATAGGCATTGCCTTTCAGATGAGAGATGACATACTCGACGGGTTTGAAAGCGCAGACATTGACTCAAAGTCAAAAAGGCCGAATATAGTAGTAACGCTTATGGAGCACTCTTCGCTTAAAGCAGAAGAGGCAAGGGAAAGAGCAACAGAATTGCATAACCAGTACATAGACAAGGCAATTAGTGAACTAGGCAACTTTGAATTCTCAGATCTTTTGGCTTCGTACGCAGACGCGGTGCGGATAAAGTAATTATTTTATTCCGGTTATAAGGAATCCGACTCCAGATACAAGGTTGCGCACCTTGACTTTCTTAAACCCTGCCTGCTTGAGCATTCTCACTGCACCGTATTTATCGAAATGGGTTATGCTGTAAAGCAGCCACCCATATGCATCTTTTCCTATAGCATAACCTACAGGCTTCATGAGTATACCGAAGTAGAATTGAAAAATAGCGCGCTGCACAAGGCTGTCTGGATTGCCCATTTCAAGGATTACAAACTTTCCCCCTTTCCTGAGTATACGCCGTAGCTCCTTGAAGAATGCTTCGAGGTTATCGAAATTCCTCAAGGCAAAAGCGCATGTGGCTACATCAAAAGATGAACTGGCAAAACCCATAGCAAGGGCATCGCCATGCAGAAGCCTTATGTTGCGGATCCCTCTATCGAGCACCTTCTTGCGCCCGGCTTCCAGCATTGAATCGTTGAAATCTATCCCGGTTATCTCAATAGGCTTGTTGAGGGCTGATGCCTCCGCCGAGGCCATTATTGCAAGTTCAGCTGTGCCTGTGGCTATGTCGAGCAGCTTGATTTTGCCTCCCGCTTCAAGCGCTTCGCCAACGGCTTCCTTCCTCCAGTAATTATCGATACCAAGGCTGTAGAGCCTGTTTGCCCAGTCATATCTGCTATGGTATTCAGTAAAAAGCTTATGAATGCGTTCGCTCATTTGCTTACCACTAGATAAGGTTGCAATGAATACTTAAAAACATGTGCAGGCAGGGCCACATACTAGATATATTGTGTTTACTTTAGCCCTTTCTGGCAAACTGATGCGCGTTAGGTTAGAATTGTGCACTGTTTGCGTTTATCATGTTTTGCTTTTTATCTACCTTGCAAGAAGCTTGTACACCTGCTGGCCCGCCTCGACTTTATATTTCAGCTTTATGCCTACCGAATCGCCCTCGCCGGCTTCCCCGACCTCGCTGTGGTTTATTTGCATGCTCGAGACTCTTTGCCTTATCGCCTCATCTTCTGTACCTATCTCTATCAGGTCGCCAACCTTCAGCTGGCCTGTGAGCCTTACTGCAGCAACGCTTATCTTGCCAAAGAAGACCTCTACTATGCCTATACTGACCCGCTGCTGCACTGCGCCTGCATGCGCTGTTTCGCCACGGTCACGCTCCTCGAGTGCTTCTAGCGCATCAATTGTGCTATCAAGATCTGCGTTTTTCATATTACCGCAATCACACTTTCAGCACGCGCTTTAAAAAATCTATTGGCAATTGGCAGCATTCTGCGCAATAGCGATTTAAGCCTGTTTTGCAACTTGCACAGCAGCCAGTTTTTGCACTAGATTCGGCATATGTGTTTAGGCTGAGTAGGGGGTTAGCCTCCGGCGAGGATTGAACTCGCGACCTCGTCCTTTTCAGGAAAACTTACCAAGGACGCGCTCTACCACTGAGCTACAGAGGCATTTCCGCATTTAACTTTATGTGAGAAGGCTATTAAAGTTATTTTCCAGCGGTAATTGCAACAGCCGGCTGCGGCTGCACGGCTTGGATAGGCACTGCTGCTCTTTTTTCGTTCGAAATGCATGCCTTAATAGGGAACACGCTCGTAAAGACCAGCGCTGCTGATGCAAGAAACAATACCGGGAATCCGAAAACCTGTGAAACTGAAGCGGCGACCGCACCGAAAAAGTTGCCGATTGTTCCAACTCCGTTGTATATTCCAAGCGCATTGCCTCTCTTCCTGTTTCTGAGCGAGTCGAAAACCAGAGCATAAGAAGCGGTATAGTACAATGGGTAGGTAATGCCTGAGACAATTGCATATAGTATTATGTTTGCGGTAAGGAAGCCTATTCCTGTAGTTATGAAGCTTATAGCTATGAAGGCGTAGGACAAAGACCTCATGTAACTCATGCCTGTGTATGATTTGTAGACATTTCCTTTATCTTCAGGCTGTATTGCGTAATGGAAAAATATAGTTTGAATAACTGAAGCGACAAGGATCACTAGGAAGACCTCAGATTCGGCAAGCCCGTGTATCTGCAATGAGGCCGGATACTCTGTATTGAACATGTTCGCCCCTATGCTGTAAATAAATGAGGAAACACAGAGCAGCAGAAATGTGTTGTTTATATATTTGCGCAAGCTTAGCCTGCTTGCCCTGACCAAGCCGTGGTCAACGCCTGACGCAGTGCTGAATCGGAATGGATACGAAAACATTGACACTACGAGAGAGCTGGCATGCTTTAGTATTGACTCTTCCTTTGTCATGTTCACCATAGGCTCTATTATTAGCAAATTGGCAACTATTGCAGAGGCAAAAGAGGCCAGTGCAAAAACCAGTATAAGCAGCTTGAGCGTTGCCAACCCTGTGACTATCGCTGCGACGACAAGCCCCAATACCATTCCTAAATTTGAGACCATCTGCAGGTTAGAAAAGTTTCTCCCCCAATTGGCTTCCTTGTCTGTTTCCATTATGAGCAGGTTGTACGCTGTTGGGTTGGCCTGCTGAAATAGGGCTATTCCGGCATAAAAAGCCATTATCATTGCTATAGATGAAGTGCTGAAGTATATTCCGACTAGCATGAGGGTTATGCCAAGATATGAGATAAGTATGAATGGCTTCCTCTTTCCTGTAAGGTCTGCAAGCCTGCCCCACATGAAGGAGCTTGCTATTGCAACTGCGTTGAAAGCGCTGACAGCTATAGCTATGGAAAGGACGGTTCCGCCAACAGAAAGAAGCAAAAGCGGTATGAACGTGGAAAGCGGAGCGTAGGCAAGGTTGGCTGGTATAGTTGTCAGCATCCACTTTGTATAGCCTGATGCTAGAAGCCGCGGGTTTTTGTGCATATTATGGTCGCTTTGGCAATCGAAAAAACAAAAGACTGCCGCAAGTTACGGTTGATTATAATAATTTAAATACATTACCACATCCCGGAATAGTGGCAGTAAAGGACATTGTTTGCTGGCGCTTAGAAAGGATTGCAGGGGGCCGGATTTGAACCGGCGAAGGCGCTAAGCCACAGGATCTTAAGTCCTGCGCATTTTCTGTGGCTGATTGAGTCCATTCCAGGCTCTGCCACCCCTGCAGGCATAACAACACATATCTATGCAGCCATAGATAAAAGCGTGCCGGATTGCCAGCAGGCCTGGCTTATGCATACATAGACGGGCCCTGGTCTTGTGGCGCTGCGCCGCTGAGAGTGTCGCTGGTGTCCTTCACTTTCTTTTGCAGGCTTCTTATCTTGGCCTCAACAAGCTTGGCCTCCTTCTCAAGGTCATCTAGATCTATTTCCATATTCATTATTTTGTTCAACCCAGCTATTGCCAACTCAGCATACCTTGGGTCAAGTATTGCTGGATTTACCTCTACAAGAAGGTTCATCGTAGGTATCTTGAACTGCTCTGCATTGGTCATTATTATGGCACTTATTCCTGCTATTACACCCTCATCTATTGGCTTTATACCTGCATTTCCCGCTTTTTTTAGAAGCGCTGAATCAGGGGAGGCTATGTATACGCTGTTGCTGGGCTTTTGGGAAGGCATGCCACTTATCGAGACTATTTTTGATATGCCGTATTTTCTTATGAAATTCATAAGCTCCATGCTTAACTGGAATATGGCTTCTGAAGGAACTGTAAACTCTGCTATTATAAGCACGACCTTTGTATCATCATCCTTGTAAATCCTGGCAGGAAACATCGGGATGCCGTTATGTATTGTTGCTATAGGCGGAAACATATCGCTTTCTATATGGCCGATATATTCCATTTTTAGCTTCTCTATTATGTAACTGCCTGCCATTGACCCTACGAGACCTGCGCCAGGGAAGGCCTCTATTAGGCTATATCCTTTTAGGCTGTACTCTTTGTTTAGTTTTATGCTGATCATGAATTCAGAATAATATTGTATCTATTTAAATTAATTGGTTCTTTGTGCGTAAACTGGCAGCACAAAGTGGATCTGCAGTTATTGCTGCAACCTGAATGCTACATGCTCCCTTTGCTATGGACCTCGGCGGATTTTATGCCCAGAATATTGCGCTTGCCAACTTAGCTGATTAATAAGCGCCGTTGCAGTGCCTAAGGCAAAGTAACTGCATATTTACAAAATAACAATAAACAATCGATATTGTGTAAAAATGTGATTGAGTTTAAATATGAGAAATTTCACCTATTAGTGTGGATTTCCTTATCTTGGAGAGATTATGGCTGGCCAGAATAAAAGTTTGGGCGGGGTGTCTCGTGTGCCTTCTACAGAATCAAAGGAGAATATTGACAATGCAATACTGCGCGAGTTGAGCATGGATGCTAGGCAGAGCTTAGGTGAAATAGCAGACAAGGTGGCTGCTGGCAAGACTACAGTATTTAACGAGATTAACAGGCTTATTAAGGACAAGGACATAAGGTTTGTTCCTGAGATAAACCTTGAAGACTTGTGGAGGCATGAGCTGCTGTATACTACAAAATTGATGCAGAAGCGTGACCTTAGGCATTTGGACATACACCAGATAGGCTTCAGCGAGTATGTAGGGTTTGTAAAGTTCATTGACAAAAAGCCAAGTGATGCTGAAATAATAAAAGCTGCAGGCAGTTCTTATGTGCCCCAGAATATAGCATCTTTGTACGGAACAGACGATCTCTTCATGTACCTTGTAGCCAGAGACCATGCTGATATAAACCTGTTCGTAAACTCATTCAGCAGGAACTTGCATGGATACAAGATGGTCTTGAGGATAAGGCCTATAAGAAAAAGCTTTGGCTTCTTTCCGCTTGGCAATAGGCTAATAGAGCAGTTCAAACTCCCTGAGAAGTACAAGAAGCTGTTAATAAGGCTGAACGGAGACGCAAGAGGACAGCTCTGGGAGGGGACCGAGGAGAACAGAAACGCTGTAAATTACATATACAAAATGCTCATTGAATACGGAATAATTAGCAGGACTACAATGTATATGAGGAACTCTGACAACAACTTCATAGGCATAATTTCTTATAGCATAGTAGACAACCAGCAGTTTCAGAAGAACAGGCACAAATGGCTCGGCCATCTGGTAAACATGGACTGCAACAGGCTTGGGAGCTATGCCTTCATGGCTGATTTATATGAGCCTTATGGCGGCCTTATAATAGCGAATGCGAAGAATGCATCATGTTTTGAGGGCATAAAAAGGTCATTGGAAAGCCTTAAGCTTGGGATAGAGCTCGAAAGCCAAGTAATCTCGCACCAGCTAATAGGCGAGATAGGAATAAGGAACTTTGACTTAAAGTATTCGGACCAATATGGCATACTTGCAATGGACGGCATTGTCCCCAAATTGGAAAGCTCACAATACAGAACCAGAAAGACATGGAATAGTTATATAGAGCTTTGATTGGCTGTTTGGCCGGCTTTGGTAGGAGAGGCCTTATCATGCTTTGCCTTTGGCAGCTCTAGCATCTCTTCCCTCATTCTTATGACCTCTATAAGCTCGTTTGCGCTGAGAAGCGGCTTCCTTGTCCTTTCTAAATCGTCTATGGCTATGCGTGGGCAGGCTGTATTTACAAACGCATCGAATTCAAGCATATTGTCCAATGACTCAAAGTCAAACGTGTTTGCAACAAGAATGCCTGCGGCCATGCCTGACTTTTCAATCCTCGCTTTCAGAATCCTTGCAAGGGCCATGTTTGACTGCCCATTTTTCGTAGTGAGCAATATTCCTATCTTCTTTGAATCTAGCGCACGCAGGATCTTTGCCCTTCTCTTTTTTGCGTAAAGATCCCTGTATCCGTCAAACCTTTCTATGGTTCCTTTGAATGGCTCTATTACAAAGAATGGTTTCTTTGTAGCCAAAACAGCGCCTAGTGGATGGAATATGCCGCCGCCAAAATACAGCAGCGCGTCTGCCTTCTGGTCCAGAGTCGCAGCGCTGCCTATGTCGCAGCCCAGAATCTGCCCAGGCTCTTTCGCAAAGCCGTATGGCTTTCCTATAAGGACAGTGTGGCCCCTTGATTCGTAGAACTTCTTTATCTCATTGAGCTGGTGTATATGCTGTATAGTTGTAACGATTCCTATAATCTTGTATTCTTTTAACACTTCGAGTGATTCAGGAAGCAGGTGCAGTGGTGCGTCTATCTGGTAGCTTACATACTCCACATTGAAATTTACGTGGCGGAACTCTGCATGGCCGTAATGTATCAGCTTGTCTGCCTTAAGGCTTTTTGCCTCATCAATTGCGAGATCGCAGGCTCCGAAAGTAGGCGAAGCTGATATGAAAACCTCGTGGCCCTCCTTTTCAAGGCTCGTGGCGTACTCTAAGGCCTTTTGCTTCAGCCCTTCTGGGAATTGCAATAATATGCGCATAAAAGGTCACACAAAATTAGCTGATTAGAATGATGCATTAAAGATATTTGCAAAGCAGGTATATAAGGTTTTATTCGGGGGCCATAAATTTTGACTGGATGCAGAATGCAAGGTAGCATAGTTAATCTGGCAATCTGGCTGTACATTAGCTTTGCCTAGACGCCGTGGAACCAGAAACCCTTTTCCTGCTTGTTTGCCTTTTTCTTTTTGCTTCCGAACACTTTTCCGAGGAATGACTTTTTTGATCCTGCGGTCTCGATGGCGCCAAGGCCCATCTCAGGATGCTCAGCTGAATAAGCATTCTGCCACTCGTGGAACTTTTCAAGTTTTTTCGTTTCTGACTTTCTAACATTTTCCTCATACTTGGCCTTGATCTTTTTCCACTGTTCCATTGTATATGTATAGGGCGGATGCTCCCTTATCGAAGGCGGGTCGAATTGGTATGCATACATGTTTTTGTAATAATCAAAATCAGAGACGGCAATGCTGTTTTGGTCTACATGCACGCCTTCGCCTGCAAGGAAATCTATTATGCCCTCAAGGCTTATTTTCTCCTTAATATTCTTAGCTTCGGTAGGGTTATAAACTATGGTTATCTTAAGCTTAGAGAACTCAACCTTTGCCTTTAGTATGGCGTCGTTAAGCAAAAGCCGGTACTGCAGCCGGGCAGCATGCTCTATATCTATCAGCTCCTCCCTTTTCAAGTTTGAGAACTCAACCTGCTTTACAATCGAATATGGGACACGGTATGCCTTGCCGTTCTCTATTACTTTGTCGCTGTAATTAGATTCGCCGAGTTCCTCTTGCATCTTGAGGTCCCGCTGATAAGCGCTTTCATGCGGACCTGTTTCTCGTCTGTCCAACTAAGACCACCGTAAATCAGCAGCCGCATGCACCATGGCCGCCGCAACCGCAGGCCGCGGACTCGCCTTCAGCCTCAGATCTTCCGCAGCCGCAAGAACCTGAACCGCCGCAGGCGCATGAATCCTGCGCTCCGGCATCTGCTGCAGGCTCCTTTGCAGAAGGCTTCTGGGCTGCAGCCATTACTACCACGGGCTGGGCAGCATCAGTGCCATTTTGCAGTTTTGCCTTGAGCGCCTTTATCTTTGCGGCCTCCTCAAGGTTGGCAGGCAATTTAAAGTAGTCTGTAGCCTTAACATATGTGCGCTGGTATGCTTCTGTTGCTTCAAGCTCTTTTACATTCCTCATGTACTTGTCGCCAGAATAGGACCACTTCTCATGCATGGTTTCCCATTCCTTTGACGGAATTGCATACTGCCTCTGGATCTTGTCCCTGTACACTTCAGGGAATACGTTGAACGTGCAGAAAGGAAGGACTCTTCCGTCAGGCATCGCATAGTGAATATCGCACTTCTCCACCCTCTTTATGTCGTATGTGTACTCATCCTGGAAATGCATCATGCCAAGGAACATCGATTTCATCTGCAGTGCGCCCATAGAGCCAAAGTCACGCCTAAGGATTATTCCCATCAGCAGCTTTGTGAAGTTAACCGATTTAGGCTGCTTTTCCTTGTCGATAAACTTGCGTATTCCTGTTACAGCCTTCAGGGCTATGAGCTTCCTCTGTATCGAGTTCTTGCCCTCCATCTCGTTTACTGCATTCTGCAGGTGCTCGAGCATGCCTGCAACATCGACAAACCTTGTAACAGGTATTATCTTGCCGTCTGGATCCTGGAAGATGTATGAGCCTGCGCCGCATGCAAAGTGTATCGAAAGATCGTACTTGTAGCCTCCGCTAAGTGCCTCAAGGAACTTGTTTATGCCCCCTACATATGGCACAGAGAACCAGTCTTCTTTGGTTATTACGCCGCCGGTCTGCTCCTCTATGAGCTTGATCGCACCAGGAATTGAGATCCTCTGCTTTTCTCTCATCTTTGAAGGCATTCTTCCTACAAGCGAGACAGGCTGGAAGTTTACTGCCCTGACTACATCGCTGTTGTTGAGCGCGAAGTTTATTATGTTGCCAAGCTCGTGGTCGTTTATTGTCCTTATAACTGTTGGTACGAGCACTATGCCTATGCCAGCTTTTCTTGCCGCATCAAAAGTCAACGGAATTTCCCAATGGTTCTTCGGATTTGCCCTCTTGCTAACTCCGTCAAATGACAGGTATAAGGTGCTGACTCCGGCATGCCTGAGCTTTATAGCCTCTTCAGGATGAAGCCCAAGGTTTATTCCTGTAGTGTTAAGCTGGATTTGGTCGAATCCTGCTTCCTTTGCATTCTTCACTATCTGCACCAGGTCTGGCCTCATTGTCGGCTCCCCGCCTGTTATCTGCAGCGCGTTTGCAGGAATTGGCTTCTGATGCCTCAATACATAAAAGATCTTGTTAAGCTCATCAACTGTAGGCTCGTATATTGCTTCGCCTTCCTTCGCATAGAAGAAGCAGTACCAGCATGACAGGTGGCACCTGTTTGTTATAACCACGTTTGCGAGTCCGGTATGCGATTTATGTCTCTCGCATATTCCACAGTCGAACGGGCAGTTCTCTCCCTTGTTTATGAAGTTAGGATTGTCGAAGCCCCTACCATAATAATTGTAATTTTTCATTTTTACATACATTTCATAGTCTTCCCAGTACTTTTCCACAGTCCAGTTGTGTTCAGGGCAGTACTTTCTTATCATTACGTTGTCCCCGTCCTTGTAAATGGTTCCATCGATAATGAGTTTGCATTCAGGACATACTGTTTTGGTTCTCTCAAGCACAGGCATCTTCTCCATTTCTTCTACAGTCCTGTGGTATGGAGCCAAAAGCGGATCCTCCTGCTTTTGTATTACTATATTTTCCATTTTACTAAAACCCTTATCTTCTAGTACCATTCATACACCTTAAGCATATTGGTATTATAACAGGTTCAACACTTATAAACCTTTGTTGCATTATACTGCACATTATTATATTACTAAAGTTAGGCGGTTGACAGTTAGGCGGTATTACTGGCTTTATTTTTGGTTTAATAAGAAGTTAGTAGCTTTGATGCGTATATGCCCGTCATATGACGAATATTTATGCGTAAACCATTGATTTGATGCTTTTTTGGTTTCCTGCCTTTTTCATAGTTTCCTGCTTTACTTTTATAATTTATTAGACCTGGTTGAGACGCACTTGTTGATACGCGCACTTGTGCAGCTTCTGTTTTGCGCCATATGCAATTAAAGTATAATTAAACACGCAAGCAGACTGGCGCCTTGAGTTGTTCAGTGCCCCTTGTTCTTCCAGCCCTGCCTGCTGCCATGCTTGCTGCCATGTTGCCCTTTTCCGGCCTGGACGTTTGCCTGCCTCGCATGCCAAGACCGTTCTGGTTTTGGCTCCCTTTTTTGCTCTGCATACATCTTAAGTGTTGAGTCTATCTGCTCCTTTAGCT
>JAVZPV010000002.1:0-27131 GCA_038881385.1 Candidatus Micrarchaeaceae archaeon
GTCCTTTGCATACATGCCAGATAGTTCAACAATCCTTCTCTCATCGCTGCTCAATTCCAAGCCGCTGAGCTTTCTCTGGCTCTCAAAAAACAGCATAATGTCCTTCCGTATCCTTTTCTCTATCTCTTCCGTCAGTACCACGATCAGTCTTCCATGTACGGCGCCAAAAAGTACGAGATATCGCTTTCGCCGATTTTGTAGCTTAGCTTCAGCGGCTCATTTGATTTCATTGACAGCACTACTGAATTGCCCACAGGGCATGACTTTACCATGTTCTCGAGAAACTCAAGGTTGAAAACCGCATCGGCATTTTTTGTTGCCTCTATCTTCTTCACTATATTGCCATCCTTTCCGTGAAGCTCCTCCAGTTCCCCTGAGTCGCCGTGCGCGCTCGCCGTAAACTGGTCCTTAGATGCCTTGAAGGAAATGTACGATGATATAAGGCTTGCATCCTTCAGTATGTCCTTGAGCTGGTCTCCGCTGACCTCCATTGTGGCGTCAAATTCCACATTCGGCTCCTTCTCAGCGCTCTTCTTAACATCAATCATCTGCAGCTTGTACCTTCTCCTGCTGCCTCCTATGAACTCCATAGAAAGCTTGCCCTCGGAGTCCTTCATTATAAGCGCCTCATCATCCCTCGTCCTTGATAGGATCTTGCCAAGGTTCTCAAGGTTTATCCCGATGCTTGTATTCTTGTCTATCGAATATTTCGAAAAAGCCTTGCTAGGCATAAAGAACGAGACCATGCTTATGCTTGATGGGTCCATGGCCTTTAGGCTGATACCCTCTTTTGTAATGTTGAAAAGGCCTTCATCGACCAGGGCGCCTATAGCGCCGATGCAGTCCCTCCAATATTTTGCATTATCAAGTTTTATCTCAAACATGCCATCACTTGCAGATTCAGAAGCTAAGGATTACGGTAGTATATAGAGCGATAAGATTAAATATATGACGCACCAGCAACGCCATCCGCATGCAGGCATATGCAAACAGCGCTAATGCCATCATGCCTGGAGGCTCTTGCACGTATTATAAAATTTGCCTGCCAAAGTAGAAGAATATGCCTGCTGAGATAGCCATAGACTTTACAAAATCGGCCCAGGAAAATGCGCAGAGATACTTCGAGATGTCCAAAAAGGCCAGGAAGAAGGCCGAAGGCGCTGAGAAATCCGCAAACGAGCTAAAGGAGCAGTTTAAGGCAAAGCAGGAAGAAGAGCCTGAAAAAAGGCGGCTGAGGAGGGTTGCTAAGCGCGAGTGGTATGAGAAGTTCAATTGGTTCTTTACCAGCAGCTCAATGCTTGCCATAGGCGGCAGAAGCGCCCAGCAGAACGAGCTCATAAATTCTAAGTACTTCGGGCAGAAGGACCTTTTCTTTCACGCAGACGTATTCGGAGCATCTGTGACTATCCTTAAGGATGGAGTTTCCTCAAGCAGGGAGGCCAGGGAGGAGGTTGCGCAGTTTGCCGCATGCTTTTCTAGCGCATGGGAGAACGGCAGCACAGCAGCAGATGTTTATTCGCTGAAAAGGGAGCAGATAACAAAGTCAACAGGGAAAGGGTCCCTCGGCACCGGCAGCTTCCTAATGACCGGAGAACGCGAGTGGTTCAGGAACATGCCGCTGGAGCTTTGCGCCTTTGCCGAGCAGGGCAAAAGCGGCGATTTGGAGGTAAGAATAGTGCCTTCGCTCACCTGTTCAAGAAAAGGCATCAAAGGCTTCCTTACATTAAAGCCCGGCAACTCAAAGAAATCCGATGCGGCCAAATACATCGCAAAGAAACTTGGGTACGACGACATAGATTACATAATGCAGCATCTTCCAGCAGGCTCGTTTTCAGTAAAATAAATGCCATTAAGCGTAACAAGAAGCCTCGGCCATCTGAATATGATAAAAGCACCATGCCTGGAATAAATTTAAGCCTTTTGGAGCCAATATCAGTATGCCAACCAAATATATAGTTGTACTGGGTTCATTGCTTAGCGGCCTTGGCAAGGGTGTGGTTACCTCATCAATAATGCGCATACTCGATTTCTACGGATACAGAGTGTTGCCGATGAAGTTTGACGGCTATCTGAACTACGACTGCGGTACAATGAATCCTTACCAGCACGGCGAGGTATTTGTCCTCGACGACAAAAGCGAGGTCGACATGGATTTTGGGATCTACGAGCGTTTCCTCAACAAAAGCCTTACGGGAGACCTTTCCATAACGGGCGGCAAGCTCTTTGGAGCCGTAATCTCAAATGAAAGGCAGGGCGGTTACCTCGGCCAGACTGTGCAGATAATACCCCACCTTACTGATGAGATAATAAGAAGGGTGGAAGAGGTTTCAACGAAAAAGAGGCCTGACGTGCTCATAATAGAAGTGGGAGGCACTGTAGGGGACATAGAAAACAGCTATTTCATAGAGGCCATGCGGCAGCTTGCACTTAGGCACGACGTCGTGTTCATAAACCTTACTTACCTGCCCACACTCAACGTGGTGGGCGAACAGAAGACAAAGCCTGCCCAAATAGGTGTCAGGCAGATTCTTCAGGACGGTATACGCATAAATTTTCTGATATGCAGAACCCAGACCGCGCTCCTCGAAAGCACAAAAGAGAAGCTCGCCCTTTTTGCAAATCTTAGCAAAGAAAGGGTTATAGACGACAAGGACCAGGAAACGCTTTACAACCTGCCGCTCCATTTCATGGAGGTAGGGTTCGACAAGCTTCTCCTTAGGGACTTGAAGCTGCCGTTACGCAACCTTGACAGGGCCAAAGTTGCATCCTGGAAAGAAAACGTGAAAAGGACCGTATGCCCAAGCCATGAGGTTAACATCGCCGTGGTAGGGAAGTATACTCATCTGCACGACTCATATGCAAGCGTGAAGGAGGCCCTGGCCCATGCAGGCGCAAAGCTTGATACAAAGCCGAATATAACATGGGTTGAGTCGACAGATTATGACAACGGCGGCGATTATAGCCTTTTCAGAAGCATGCACGGCATTATAGTTACCGGCGGCTTCGGTTCCAGGGGAACAGAAGGCATGATAAACATAATAAGGCATGCGAGGACTAGCGGCATACCGTTCCTGGGCTTATGCCTTGGCATGCAGCTGATGGTAGTAGAGTATGCGAGAAACGTGGCCGGGCTTGCCGATGCAGCTTCGGCAGAATTCAACAATAAGGCAAAGCATAAGCTAATAGTGCTGCTCGACAGCCAGAAGCGCGTGACTGCAAAAGGGGGCACAATGAGGCTCGGCGCGCAGGAGTGCATGCTTGTTGACAAGGGCTCGATAGCTTACAGAGCTTATGGCAAGAGCCTGATAAGCGAGCGGCACAGGCACCGCTACGAGTTCAATAATAAATACAGGGAACTGCTTTCAGGGAAAGGGCTAAGGATAACCGGCGTTACGAAAGACAGAAAGCTGGTTGAGTTTGTCGAATGGCCTTCCGGTTTCGGCATAGGAACGCAGTCCCATCCTGAGCTCAAATCACGCTTCGGTTCCCCGGCGCCCTTATTTGTAAGCCTAATCGAGGCCGCAAGAAACCGCGCCCAGGAGATGCAAAAAGGCCAATAATTTGGCATTGGCTCAAGTGGCATATGACTTCAGGAGTGCCAAAACCTGCCTTATTCCCGCTTTGGACCTGCCGTACTTCCTGTTGCCGAAGACATAACCGACTTCGGATATGCCCACGCCCGCATCTGCATCTATGCATTTGAGCAGATCAAAAAGCACCTTGTACCCTTCCAAGACAAAACGCTTTCTGTTCCTCCTTATTATTTCAGAAACCTCCTTCCTGTCAATTCCAAAATAGCCGGAAAAGATATCAGACGTTACTTTTTTGCCTGATATGGCAAGGACAGCGCAGCCCACCACTTTTAGCAGCCTTGATATCACCATGCGGTAAAAGGCCCACTGCCTAACACTTTTCCTCACCGCTACCACTATTTTGTAGCCTAGCAATAGCTGCCTGTGTATCTGCCTTATCTTTTCAGGCGGATGCTGCAGGTCTGCATCAATTACTATTACAAAGCGCGTTCTGCTTTCAAGTATCCCGTCTACCACACTTGCTGTCAGCCCTGGCCTCCTGCCAAGTTTCTTCCTATCGAGCAACCTTACCCTGTCTTTGACGCTGAGCGACTCAGCCTCCTCCTTTGTGCCGTCTGTAGAGCCATCGTCAACAACGAGTATGCGCATTCCAGGATAAGATTTCAGGACAATCCCAACAAGTATAGGAAGCGTATGCCTCTCATTCAGCGTAGGTATGACAAGCGTAGTGTCAGAATAATCCATAAACTAAGCCCCTCAATTTATGCAAAAATTGCTGCATATCCAAAATACGAATCTGCCAAGGCGCCAATCACAGGCAGCTTTGAGGTTGCATCCCTAAGGCTCTCCAAATCCTCCCTGGACAATGCGCCTGTAAATATTGATATCGGCGGATAAATCAGGATTGCAGCTGCAAGGCCTGCCAAGAGCTCTGCTGCAAGCTCAGCGCCATGCGCCGGAGCCGGCGAAATCTGCCCAGCCGCGTATGGAATCGCCATCAGCACAATTCCAAGCGCAAGTGCACTTGCATACAGCCTTGCCAGTTTGCCATACTCAAACTTTATGCCTATAAGCGAATTAGCGCCGCGCGCAAAGAACGCAAAGGAAAAAATGCTGCCTATTATGAATATAGAAACTATGGCCCCGAAAACTGCATACACACCGCCATATGCGTTGAATTCCGGTACAATTAGCGCTATTGACGCCAGTTCTATAAGCACTATTGCCGTATTGTACTTGAGCACCTTTATTGTATCGCCATGGGAAACAATAAGGCTGCTGATGAAAAGGCTCACTGTATTTATTGCTGCGCCGACAAGCATGAGTGACAGGTACGTAGGAGCAAAATAATAGCTTCTTGAAAGAAACAGGTATATTGCCTGCCTTGAGAATACGGCAATGAATGCTATTACGGGCATTACAAGAAGCAGCGAGTACCTCAATACCTTGTTGTATGTCCTGTGCAGGCCCTCTTTTTTCCTTTCAAGGCGCGCGGTAGAGAATGCTGGAAGCAGAACATTGTTTATGCTGTTGTGCAGGAGAATGACGGCCGCAAGGCCTTTCAGCGCAGCTCCGTAATTCCCAAGAAGCGTTTCGGAAACGAATAGCCCAAGGAATAAAATTGAAAAGTTCTGCATGCCGTCATTTAGCAGGTTGTTCAGGCCAATCGGGAATGCAAATCTTGCGACCTCCTTGAGTTCTTTAAGCTTTGGCCTTACCAGGCTAATGGGGCCGATTTTAAGCAAAGACCTGCGTATAAGGAGGGCGCCGCAAACAGCGCTTGTTATGTAACCGAGTAGCATTCCAATAAGGACTCCCTCAACTCCAAGCCCATAAAGGAAAAGCCCAACGCTTGCTACGAGCTGCATCGTATTTCCAAGTATGCTTACTCCTGATGAGTAAGAGCCTTTGCCAAGCCCTATGAGAGCATGCATCTCTACCGACTGAGCCATCACAAAAAATATCATAAGCGAAGAGGTAATCAGGGTTATCTCAGGAATCTTAAGGCTTGAATATATTGTCTTTGCTACAATGCCGCTAAGGCCTATTGCAAGCAGCGTTATAAGAAGCGCAGAGATTGTAAATATCAGAATTGAAGAAGAAAGTACGCGCATCATCTGGCCGTGGTCGCGCTTGAAGGCCCATATTGCGAAATTCCTGTTCAAATATGCTCCTACGCCCAACCCTCCAACCGCATCTATTAATGAGGCGTAGCCGAATGCAAATGTGTATTGGCCGTAAAGGTATGGCTGCAGAAGCCTTGCCAGCACTATTATGGTAATTCCTGTTATGATTATGCTGATAAGCTGGCCTATGAGTACTGCGGACAAGGTGCGCGCTGTCCTCCTGCCCAGGCTCTCGGCATTCTTTGTATCAGCCATCCTATCTTACTTCATTTCGCATTTGTGTCTTCCGAAAAGGTTATATTCTTGATGCCATAGCCAAGGTATTGGCTCGGCAAAGCCGTGCTATTCTGCGCAAACAGTACAAGCTGGCTCAAGCCTGCGCTTACATTGAAGCTTATGCTGTAATTTGAGGTGACATTTCTTAGCCTCAGTTCGCCAAGCTGCTGCTGGTTAAGATAGTAGTACAATACTGTGTTGTTAAATGCTGCCTCGGCAGTCATATTCATTGTTACGCGCGATGCGTTCGGCGCATATATCGTTATTCCGCGCTCATTGCTTCCCCACCAAAGGGTGCCAAATGAAGCATTGCACGCATAGCCGTTGCAGAACTCATAGCCAGGTATCCATGTGCCTACTGAATAGGCTGTGAAGGCCCTGCCCTCATTTTTAAGCACAGCGTTCTTTGTGCCGAATACAAATGTTGAGTTGCTGATATATAGCGGAGTCCCGAATACATCGTACAAATAGTTGTACAGCACCTTCTGCTCAGGAATGCTATAGGCGCTTCTAGTAACGGTTATGAATTGCGTATTGTAAATCGCAAGCCATAGCAGCGTATCATTTGTGAAGTTGCCCAATACCGGAGAAGGATACACAAGCCCATAGCCCTGCTCCAGGTATGCGGCCGCAGAAGCCAGCGGTATCGCTTCAGATGCCTGTATCTGGGTGGCGTTCTCCCTGCTTGTGTAGCCGCCAACTATGGGCTTTCCATTCATTGCTGTATCGTAGTACATTGCAAGTGCTGGGTATAACTCAGGAGAGCTCAGATTATTGTCAATAACGATTGGCAGAGTAAGGACAGTAAAGTTGCCTTGCAGCTGGCCTATCTGGTGATAGGCCTTAGGTATTGTTGCATTTGAGGTTATCGATGCAGCAAAGGAGCTTGAGAGCGGCATGGCATTGTATTCTACCATTATTAATGCAAAGAAGGCTAATGTGAAGGCCATTTTGCTTTTTTTATCCCTTCCTTCAGTGATGTACGCGAAGCCCATTGCGGCAAGCACCGCGAGGCAGAGCGTCGCCATCATATCGAACCTTCCAGGTTCCCTTATTATATTTAGCACTGGTATATGGCTATAAAGCTCATATATCCCTGGTATGGGCGTTACTGCTCCTGAAACTTGCACCAGCGGCCCAAGGGAGAGCCATGCAAAAATGAGGAAAAGCACTATCCATAAAGCAGTGTTGCGCAGCCTGTGCTTCTTTAAATCAATGTAAACTGCAGCAAGGGCGAGAAAAATTACGGAATAGCCAAGGTACGAAACCTTTTCGGTTACATCAGGCTTATAGGCCTGGTTATTGTATACAAGGCCGTAAATCGAATTGAAGTACAATTTAGAGAGGCTGTGGAATATGCCATTGTAATAGCTGGGAAGAAAGAAAGACAGCAGATTGTTGCTGTAAAGGAGCTGGTTCGAAAGTCCTGAAAGCTGCGATATCGAGGCCTGCATCGTAGGGGAAAGCATGGCCTCAAAAATAGGTATGAAGAAGGGGCTGCCTAGTACCGCTACTATTGCAACCATTGCAGCAAAGTTTAGCGCAAGCTTTCTGTCAAGGAGCTTTAGGCTTTCCTTCCTTCTCAGAATCATATAAACGAGGGCCAGCAAGGCGACAAACACAGACAGCATTAAACCTTGCTGCGGGTCGCCGAAGAATACAAGGAGCAGAAAGGTTATTGCACAGCCTATTGAATACCTTAACTTTTTTTCCTTAACCATCAGCATAAAAAGAAGCAGGAAAAGCGGCACAAACTCTATAGATGCCCAATTGAGATGGCCTATTGCCTGCGCCGTATGCATTGGACTGAATGCGAATACAAGGCTTCCTATGAACGAGGCGTACTTATTTCCGGTAAGCTGCATAAGCAGCATGAATGCAAACAAGCCAGAAAGTACGAACCCAAGCATGAAGATTACGTTGTATGCAAAGGGCAGCCCTATCGCCTGCAGAGGCGCGCTCATTATGCCTGCCAAAGGCGAAAGGTCCTGCGTAGCCAAATTCGCGCCTATTGGGTAGAAAAGTATGTTTGTGAAGTATGGGTTTGAATGCAGGTAAAACACGGAATAAGGAGCCCACCACAGGTCCCACATGGTCTGGTATACATCGCCTCCGAAGCCTGCAACAGCGGAATTTATGTTTATTGTTACATACCAAAACATAACAAGCGTTACCAAGGCATAAGCCAGTAGCACCCCAGCATAGAGCCTGAAGCTCTCGCCAGCAACGTATCTTTTTGCAGAATCGATTATTCTTGAATTCATGTGCGAATGCCTGTGCTGGTGCTGGTGTGCCTGTGCCTCTGGCCCTCTTTCTTCACTCAACTAAATCACTTGATAATCAGTAACGGATATCTTTCCCAATACTAAATTAAAAAAGGTATTGGTCAAAGCCCGAGCCTGAACCTTAATGCAGCCTTGAGGAAAAGGTAAATATCTTTTTTCCTCACTTTTGTGCTCTTCTGCTCCCTCCATTTTACAGGCAGCTCATAAGGGACTATGCCATCTCGCTGCGCAAGTACCAGCATCTCGGTGTCAAAGAACCAGTGGTTGTCTTTCGTGCGCCTTGCAAGCTCTTTCGCATATCTGCCGTCAAAGAACTTGAATCCGCACTGGTGGTCCTTTACCCTTGACCCGAACAGCGCTAGCATGAGCAGGTTGTAGCCTTTGCTGAGAAAATGGCGCAAAGCTGTTCTCCTAATATCAGAGCCCTTGACATAGCGCGAGCCTATAAGTACCTTATTGCCTTCCTCAACTTTTGCTACAGCCGCAGGAAGGTAAGAGAGAGGCACAGAAAGGTCGATGTCCATATATCCTATAACCTTGCCCTTCGCTGCACTGATTGACCTCTTTACAGCCTCACCCTTTCCGCTTTTCTCCTTCCTGCTAAGCACCACCACGTTTGGAAGCTTTCCAAAATTCTTTGCAAGCTCGCGGGATCCGTCCGTAGATCCGTCCTCAGCTATTATTATCTCGAAGCTGCCGAGTTTTTTTGCAGCAGAATAAATTTTCGGAAAGTTTGCCTTAAGGTTTTCCCTCTCGTTGTATACCGGCAATATTATCGTTATTCTTTTCATCCAATCATTAAATTGCAGCAAAAATAATGCATGCCGCATTTATACGAACCAATGGCCGCCATAAATTTATAATTGTGAGGAGATTGCGCATGCCAGTCTGGAAACGCGCCATATGCTTCATATGCTTATGCGGCTGCCCAGGCAGCCGCCAAAGGCATTGCACTTACCTATTCAACTAATAAACACTGGATTCCATGTTTCTGTTGCACGCTTATTTAGCTATTGTCGTTTCTGCAGAAAAGCTTTAAGAACTATTAAGGTGAAAAGTGTATCTAGAAGCTGCTTTAGGCGCAAGCCAGGCAGGGGATATGTTTCACTATTGAGAAATAGTGAAAGAAAGAGTGGGTGAAAAAATGGAGTTTGAGATGGCTAAGTTAGCCAATGTGCTGGAAGAAGGGGGGACTTACCAGATGCGTGTCGACGCAAAGAATCCGAAGGGCGAGGGCATAGGGAAGATCAACAATATT
Organism: Candidatus Micrarchaeaceae archaeon; assembly: GCA_038881385.1. Classification (GTDB taxonomy): domain Archaea; phylum Micrarchaeota; class Micrarchaeia; order Micrarchaeales; family CABMGC01; genus JAKAVK01. Next base: position 9,479 of record JAVZPV010000002.1, read on the forward strand.
ATTGTCTTCATACGCAACGCCAAGGCGCGCGCAGGAAAGACCTATACTGTAAGAATAACAAAGCTGCACAGGACTTTTGCCTATGCGGAGTTGACAGAAAACAGCAAGTATTTTATAGGTAACGGTAGCTTAATAGTGTAACGTTTATTCCCTTTGCTTTATTGGGTTTTTTACTGGGGATTATTTATACGACCCTAAATTTTTTGAATTATTATTATATAGGTGCAAACATGAACAAGGATTTCTACGAATCAGTTAAGAAAGGTACGACCACTTTGGGCATTCTGTGCTCTGACGGTGTGGTCATAGGTTCAGATATGCGCGCTTCTATGGACACATTTATAGCAAGTACCGAGGCGATAAAGATCTATAAGATAAGCGACAACCTTGGCATAACGATTGCAGGCGGAGTCGGAGACGCAGAGTATCTAGTAAAGCTCCTCAAGGTCCAGAATGAAATGTACATGATGGATGAAGGGAAGACGCTCTCGCCTACTGCCGCTACATCACTGGTTTCATTGATTCTTCAGGAGAACAAGATGTTTCCATACCTTGTCCAGCTTATACTTGCTGGGCTCGATGCCAAAGGAGTTCCAGAGCTTTACAATGTAGATCCGCTGGGCGGTTATACTAAAGAGAGCAAATTCACTGCAACAGGCAGCGGCTCCCTTACAGCATTGGGATACATAGAGGGAGTATATGTGCCTGAGATGAGCACTTCCGAAGCGGTAAAGCACGTACTCAAAGGCCTAAAAATCGCAATGAGGCGCGACTCTGCTACCGGAGACGGCACCAGAGTGGTAGCCATAACAAAGAAGGGTTTCAAGGAGTTCTCGAAGGAGGAACTCGAGAAGCTTGCAAAATAGCCGGCTTCAGTAATTTGTTCATCTTTCCGCATCGCAGAGCTACTGTGCGAGAGTGAATCAATTCTTAATGCAATGTGATTTCATTGAGTGAAGAAACCGAAGAGAAGGAGGTAATCGAAAAGATAAAGGATCTTGTTCCTCCCGAAGCGGCGCTGTCAAAGGTTGAGTATGAAGGGCCTGATATAGCGCTGTACGTAAAGAACATCTCATTCCTTTATGGCGACGAGAGCATAATAAAGAACATAAGCGCTGCGGTCAAGAAGAGGCTTATTGTCAGGTCTGATCCGTCTTCTCTTTCAGACCCTGAAGACGCGATAAAGAAAATAAAGGAGATAGTGCCACAGGAAGCCGGCATAGCAGAGGAAGGCATAAGATTCATGCCCGAGTTCTGTGAGGTATACATAGAGGCGATGAAGCCGGGCCTTGTAATAGGCAAGGGCGGCGCCACTTTGATGAAAATAGTGCGCGAGACCAAATGGGTGCCTAAAGTACTAAGGACTCCTACGATGAACAGCGATGTTATCAAAGGGGTCAGGCAAATGCTGCTCAAGGAAAGCGAATTCAGGAAGAAGTTCCTGAGCGGAATAGGGAAAAAGATAAACCAGCAGGCGGTAAAGAGCGACTGGGTCAAGGCAACAGCCCTCGGAGGGTTCAAGGAGGTAGGAAGGAGCAGCCTGCTTATAGAGACAAACCATTCGAAAATACTCATAGACTGCGGGATAAGCCCTGAGCCAGGAATACGCGGGGCAGATGCAAATGTGGGGAGCACCGAAAACAAAGCCTTTCCGTATCTTGACAGCGCAAACATAACAATAAATGACATCGACGCCGTAATACTTACGCATGGCCACATGGACCATATGGGCTTTGTGCCATACTTATTCAAATTCGGGTATACAGGCCCTGTATACTGCACCCCTCCAACAAGGGACCTTGCGGCCCTGCTCCTTTACGACTATAACAAGCTTGTCCAGAAAGGCGGCGGCGTGCCGCTTTACGGAGAAAAGGACATAAAGTCGATGCTAATGCACATGATAACCAGGGATTACGGCGAAGTCACGAATGTTACCGACGAGATTAAACTTACTTACCACAATGCTGGCCATATCCTAGGCAGTGGCACCGTGCACCTGCACATAGGAGAAGGGCTTTACAACATTGTAGACACAGGAGACTTCAAATACGGCTTTACAAGGCTCTTCGACCAGGCCGATACAAGGTATCCCAGGATTGACGCGCTGTTCATGGAGAGCACGTACGGGGGCCCAAGGGACATAACGCAGAATAGGAGAGACGCAGAGGTGGAGCTGATGGAGAACATAAAGCGCACGGTCGAGAGCGGCGGCAAAGTCCTGATTCCGCTTTTTTCAGTAGGAAGAAGCCAGGAGCTCATGCTTGTGCTGGAAAGCTACATAACTAACAACCCCAGATACAACCTCGAGGTTCCAGTATACCTAGATGGCATGATACTTGAGGCGAGCGCGATACATACTGCGTATCCGGAGTATCTGCGAACCAGCCTTCAGCACAGGATACTGAGCAACAATTCTCCTTTCGAAAGCGAGATTTTCGAGATAGCAAAAGGCGAAAGGCAGGGCATACTGGACAAAGGCCCTGCAGTAATACTCGCAAGCGGAGGAATGCTAAACGGGGGCGCAAGCCTTGAGTACTTCAGAGCTCTTGCAGGCGACCCCAAAAATATGGTAATATTCGTAGGATACAACAGCGTAAGCTCTTTGGGCAGAAGGATACAGAACGGGCTTTCCGAAGTCGCGCTTCCAGGCGAGGATGGAAAGCTTGTCAATGAGAAGATAGCGCTGCAGGTCAAGACCGTAGAAGGATTTTCTGGCCACAGCGACAGGAGGGAGATACTGAAGTTTATAGACAATATAAGGCCTTTCCCGCGGAAGATATTCACGATGCACGGCGAGGAATCGAAATGCGAGGACCTTGCAAGGGCCCTTAGCACCAAAATGCGCGTTGAGTCACGTGCCCCTATGGATCTGGATTCTATGAGGCTCAAGTGAGCCGTGCGCTATCAGCAGTGACGCCAAGCCAAGCAAGCGGCAGGCAGAATTAACAATAGAACTCAAAATCTTTATGCGCACATGTAGCTCTATACGGCTTGAAATTGGTAAGCTTTAGAATGCCTCAGGCCTTGGCCAATCCATATACTTCTGCGCAGTCCCGCCCTCTGCAGCTATAGAGCCAGAACCAATCCTTCCAAATGCAAATGCCACTAAAGTCACAAATGCAGTTACCGCAATTATAAGCATGCTGTCCTGTCCTGTCACAAAGTACTCGTAAGGGAATGCAAACATCACCACCAGGTCAACAAACAGTGCGAAGTAGATGCCCCTGCGCGAAACCACAGTAATTAACCCCGAAATAAGCAAAATTGAAGCGGTAAAGAGTGATACTGCCTGGAAAGGATACGCAATAAGCTTTTCTGATAGAGCATATATCAACGAGGGCTGGATGGCACCTCCTGACAAAGCAAACTCTGCCTTTAAAGCATTGACAAGCAAAATAATGCCGTAATAGTTAAGGTAAGTAGTTATGCCAGCGTTAAGTATCATCAGTATTCCTGCAATAGAAGTAATTGGATTACCCCTGCCTCCAGCAGTTCCGCTAAAACTGCCGCTTGAAACGCGGTCTATGTCCTCTATGCAGTACAGATTCTTGCTATACGGTATTAGGTCAGCGTAGCAGAAGGGCCTGCTGCAGTAATTGCATAATGCATAAGCATTGCGCCACGGATGGTTGACACACTTAAGCCCGCCAGCAGCTTTGATGTTTTGGCTTATGGTCTTGCTTTTCCGCGAGGGCTCCTGATTCTGCTGTTGCTCTGGAGCCTTTTCCGCAGCTTTTGGCTCCTGCTGCACTACAGCCTGCTGCCCCTGTTGAGACTGCATTACCTCTTTTGCCGCATAAGCCTGCTGGCTTTGGGCTTTTGGAGCCTTGAGAAGCTTCTCCTTGTCTTCTGGAGGTTCTGGAAGCTCCTTATGACCGGAGCGATTCTGGAAAATTAGAAGGTCATTAGGATCTACAGCCAAGCCCCCACCGAACCAATTTAGTATCCACCTGCAAAATTGCGTTGTGCCTGCTGCTTCTTCTTCTCGAATATTCCCCTATGCTTTGCACAACTTATGCAATAAAAGACCTTCCTTGAGGTAAAGAACCTGATGTTGCCTTCATTAGCCTCTGTGCCGAGGTTTATCCTTTTTTCCTCTGTAACCGCTTTGTTTCTTGGCACTGTCCTTCCGCAATTGTCGCAACGCACTGGTGGTTCCCGTCCTCTCATCGTCATCAGTCTCTCGTAAATCTATATATGACATATAATGTTACCTCTATATATATCCGTATCATAATAAAGCAACACCACTGTAACTCAAGCTGTTAAGCCAAACACACAGTGAACTACGCGGCAATTAATTCCGCATTAATATGCATATGTAATTTAAGTTTTATTGGGTAACATAGTAATAATGGAACCAGAATGCAGGGCTATAGCAAACGAATTGATGCCTGCAGTGCGCGTTATCTTAGCTAACCAGATGAAGAAGAAGTACCGGATGACACAGCAGGAAATAGCAAACAAGCTGGGAATAGCCCAGGTCGCGGTAAGCAAGTACATAAACGGAAATTACTCAAAGGCGGTTGCAAGGGCAGCAAAGAGGATATCAAAGCAGATGCCAGAGGAGCTGGTGGCCAGGATAGCAAGGTCCAGTGACATGGAGCAGGTAAACCGTATAATCGAAAAGTTTTGCGAAAGCCAGGTTAACGCTTAGAGTTGGTAAGATGGCAAAAGAAGAATTGGATCCGTTTAAGATATCGCAGATGCAATTGGACGCCGCAGCAGAATTGATGGGCCTGGACAAGCAGGCTCATGCGCTCCTAAGAGAGCCCAAACAGGTAGTGATAGCAAATATACCTGTAAAGATGAGAGACGGCAGCACCAAGCTGTTTGTCGGCTTCAGGGTTCTCTACAATGATGCCAGAGGGCCAGGAAAGGGCGGAATAAGGTTCCATCCGCAGGAAAACCTCGAGACTGTAAAGGCGCTCTCTGCGTGGATGACATGGAAATGCTCCCTTGCAGATATACCCCTTGGCGGAGCTAAAGGCGGAGTAATCTGCGATCCAAAGTCTATGAACCAGCTTGAGCTTGAGAATCTCTCGAGAGGCTGGGTAAGGGCATTCAGCAAGTTTGTAGGCCCTGACATAGACATACCGGCCCCCGACGTATATACTACGCCGCAGATAATGGCGTGGATGCTCGACGAGTATGAAAAGATGGCTGGGCATCACGCGCCTGGCATGATAACTGGGAAGCCTGTAGAGTTGAACGGGTCTGAAGGAAGATACGACTCTACCGCTTTGGGCGGCATGTACGTATTAAGGGAAACGGCAAAACTTGCAAAGATGACTCTCTCGAAATCAAAGATAGCTATTCAGGGCTTCGGCAACGCCGGAAAGTTTGCTTTTGAAATAGCTACCAAACTCGCAAAGGCAAAAGTAGTAGCGATAACTGATTCGCAGGGCGGAATATACGACCCTAAAGGGCTTGACTACCAGAAGCTTTCAAAGGTAAAGGCGGAGACCGGAAGCGTTAGCAATTATAAGGGCGGCGAAGAGATCAGCAACAAGGACCTGCTCGAGCTCGATGTTGACGTGCTAATACCAGCAGCAATTGAAAACCAGATAACCGAGCAAAATGCAGACAAGATAAACGCCAAGGTAGTTTTGGAGCTTGCAAACGGGCCTGTAACGGCAGGAGCTGACCGTATCCTTTTCGAGCGCGGAGTAATAGACATGCCAGACTTCCTGGTAAATTCAGGCGGAGTCATAGTATCGTATTTTGAGTGGATGCAGAACCGCACCGGCGGCTACTGGACCGAAGAAGAGGTATACAAGAAGCTCGATTCCATTGTAACCAACTCTTTCAGCAGCGTTATAAAGACACAGAAGGAGTACAAGGACAAAAACAAGAAAATAACGCCAAGGGAAGCGGCTTACATAATAGCTGTGGACAGGGTTGCAAAGGCAATGAAGGCGCGAGGCTGGTACTAAAGGCATGCCGGCAATTCGGACTTTGCCGACTAATAAAAGCAATTACAATGTATTTGCCCATAAGCATGGCAAAGGCAAAAGCACTGCTATGCAGCATGGAAATAAGCGCGCAAACCTAAATTTATCTACGAAACTGCCTTATCACTTGGTCGTAGCCAAGGGTGTTTATGACATCGCCTTTGGTGAGCCATCCACGCCTTGCCATCCCAATCCCATACCTGAGGAGCTCAAAATTAGAGACGCTGTGCGAATCTGTATCTATGGCAAACTTGAGCCCGAATTTCCTTGCCTTCATAATATTCTCATCGTTAAGGTCAAGCCTGTCAGGAAGCGAGTCTATTTCGACTATAACGCCATTGTCCTTCGCGGCCTCGAAAACTCTATCCAGGTCAACATTTATCGGCTGCCTCTTGTTTATTATTCTGTCAGTCGGATGCGCCCATATGCTGACATAGCCTGTTTCAAAAGCCTTAATAACGCGCTTAGTCATCTCATCGCGGCTAAGGTTTAGGTTTGTGTGTATACTTGCAAGTCTGTAATCCATTCTATCCATTATCCTATTTCCTAGGTCAAGGCTGCCGTCCTTCAGTATGTCTACCTCGGCCCCTTTCAGTATCCTTATCCCCTCTATCTTTCCGTCCAGCTTTTCTATCTCGTCAAGGTGAGCTGCAAACTTCCTGTCATCCATTCCGTTCGCCACGCGCTCATTTTTTGAGTGGTCGCTTATTCCTATATACTTGCGACCGAGTTTCCTCGCTGCCAGCGCCATCTCCTCTATCGTGTTTGCGCCGTCGCTGCGGTTGGTGTGCACGTGGAAGTCCCCAATGATGTCCTCTGCGCGCACCAGCTCAGGCAGCCTGTGCTCCAGCGCCAAGTCTATTTCCCCGCGGTCTTCGCGCATTTCCGGAGGCATTGCCTGGAGCCCGAGCTTTGCGTACACTTCCTCCTCTGTGGCTCCGCCCACGCTCCTCCCCTTCTTGTCAAAAAGCCCGTACTCATTAAGCCTGTAACCTTTCTTTATTGCTATCTCGCGCAGCTTCACGTTGTGATCCTTGTTGCCTGTGAAATACTGCAAAGCGGCGCCGAAGCTTGCGCTTTCGACCACCCTTACGTCGCAGGTAATGCCTATCTTAAGCAGCACGGTTGTCTTAGTCGTGCCTTTTCCTATTACTCTCTCGACTTCAGGCAGGCTGGCAAAGAACGACATTACAGGCTCGCTTTTTTTGGCTATTACCAGTATATCTATATCGCCTACAGTTTCCTTCATTCTCCTTACAGATCCGCCTACTACCGCGGTTTCTACAAGCCCAGACTCTTTGAACTTGTTTACTATAAATTCGGCTTCGGGCAGCGCGGTGCCGAGGAGCATGCGGCCCTTGCTTGCCTCTAATTGGGCAATCCCCTTTGCAATCTCATCCTCGCTCTTTTCGCCAAAGCCCGAAAGCTTTTGTATCCTGTGGTTTTTCACGGCTTCCTTCAGGTCCTCAACGTTCCTGATCTTGAGCTCCTGGTAGAGCCTGAAGGCGCTTTTGGCGCCTATGCCCTGTATTTTTGTAAGACCGTCGAAGTCTATCGGATACCTCTTTTTCAGGTTTGTATATTTTGAGATGCGCCCTGTTTTTATATATTCCTCAATTGCAGAGGCAGTGCTTTTACCTATCCCTGGAAGCTTCATGAGCCCCTTCAGCCCCTCTTTCCTGTATAGCTCCTCTATGTCTTCCTGCAGGCTCTCTACCGTCTGCGCAGCCTTTCTGTAGGCAAGAACCTCAAACTTCCGGTCCACCTTTTCGTCAAGCGAAAGCATATCCGCTATTTCATAGAACATCAGCGCGATTTTTTGGTTATTCATAAGCATACAATTTGCTAAAAGCGTAATAAGGCTTGCGCCATCCAGCCACGCTAGTGCCGCACCTTGCGGGAAAGATATATAATGATAGTGCACTAAATAGAGCTAGGCGATTTTATGGCATTAGATATGTATGATCAAAATATTGCAGCCAACCAGGCTTTGAAGGAGGAATATGAGCTTTTTAAGCCCAGGATATCAGTGGTCGGGGTTGGCGGCGGAGGCAACAACACTGTTCACAGGCTGAGCAGCATGGACATCAAGGGCGCAGCGCTCTTCGCTTTTAATACTGACGCAAAACAATTGGGCATGCTTAACCCAAATATAACCAAGCTCATGCTCGGCAAGCAGATAACGCACGGCATGGGGGCCGGCGGATACCCTGAAGTCGGTGAAAAGGCGGCCGAACTTTCACGCACAGACATAGAGATACTGGTAAGGGACACAAATCTCGCCTTTCTTACTGCAGGAATGGGCGGAGGCACAGGAACAGGCGCAGCGCCAGTTGTTGCGCGCATAATAAAGGACACCGGCGCGATTGTGGTTGGCATAGTGACCATACCTTTTGCCCTAGAACGCGTAAGGCTTGACACAGCAAGGAGGGGCATTGAGAAGCTGAGGAGAAACATAGACACGCTTATAGTAATAGACAACCAGAAGCTTGTAGAGCTGTACCCTAACCTGCCAATAGAAAAAACATTCGCGTTGGCAGACGAGATAACAGCAAAGGCGGTGCGCGGAATAACCGAGGCAATAACGCAGCCAAGCCTAATCAATACCGACTTCGCAGATGTGAGGACAATCATGTCTGCAGGAGGGCTTGCAATGATAAGCGTGGGCTTCGGGCAGGGTCCAGACAGGGTGCACGAGGTTGTAAAGAGCACGCTGAAGAACAAGCTGCTCGATGTCGACTATTCTAACGCATCAGGCATACTGCTTCACATAACCGGAGGGCCTGACATGACTCTAGGCGAAGCAAACCAGATAGGCTCGCTGCTGACAGAAAGCGCAGCCCCAAACGCAAATGTGATATGGGGAGCCAGGCTGGACCCCAATTTCAGCGGCAAGGTCGAGGTAATAGCAATCTTTACAGGAGTATCAGGAAGCTCTGTAGTTGGTTCAAGCAGCTACTCGGAAAGCGGCGACATAGGAATCTCATACATATAGCGCATATGCCGCTTTTGCAACCGTGATGCATGGGAATGCATGAATGGCAAAAGCGGCCTGCAAATAAGGCATTTTTATCAGCCTGCCTTGTCAAACTTCATCAACCACTGTTTGGCTGTCCTCGTCCTTGTTCCTTTTAAGCATGTATATCTTCGAGTTGTGCGCCTGCTTCAGGATCGGGTCATGGGTTATTATAAAAGTTTGGTCGATGAATCTGGGAAGCACCTCGCTGAACATCCTTATAAAGCGTTCAAGCCCCTGCTGGTCTATGTTGTGTGTTGGCTCGTCCAGTATTAGCCATCTTAGAGTAGGTGACAGCACCAGCGAAAAAGCTATTCTCATTGCGAGGCAGCCCGTGCTCCTCTCGCCTCCGCTCGCCACGGCGCCGACGTCCTGCCATGACCCATTCCCTCGCAGCTTTACCTTCAGCACATAGTCGTCAGGGGTCGCGTCGAGCATTATGCTTTTGTAATCCCCGTAAGGATAAAGGTCGGGCCACACCTCCTGCATAACGTTGTTAATAGAATTTATCAGCTCTGCCCGGAGGGCCGCCTGCGTCTCCTGCAGCGAAACCCTGAACCTCGTAACATTCTCTATTATGTGCCTTTTTCTCTTTACGTCTTCGTACAGGGCATTTACTTTGGTTATCTCCAACTCCTTGTCCTTTATCTGGACTTTCTTGTCCTGTTCATACCTCTTATTGGATTCAACTAATGCGGAGAGCGTGCCTATCTGAGAGGCCAAAGAGGAAGACTCGCTCTGCGCTTTTGCTATTGTTTCCTGGCTTACAGTTATTCCTTTCAACTCTGCTTCCATCGATTCAAGCCTTTTTGCAATGGCATTCCTCTCTTCAATATGGGCATTCCTCTTTGCCATCTCATTCTTTTTTGAGAGCAGGTCGCGGTATTCTGCTTCTATGCGCGAGTTTGATTCGCTTGCCAGGTTCAATTCCTTCAGCAGCGACTCTGACCTAAGCTTCTCCTTTTCAAGGGCAGACTCAAGCCTGGCAATATCCTGCCCAAGGTCGCCGTACGCCTTTATCCTTTCCTCAGTAATCAAAAGCTGCCTGAGCGACTGTGAAACTGCATCGTATTCCGCCTTCTCTTTCTCTATCAACTCCTTTGCATGTCCGATCATCTGCTCAAGCTGCTTGGACGCCGCAATCTTGTCATTAAGCAGCTTTATCCTCATTTGCTCGTTAAGCTCGCGCTCGCACACAGGGCATTTCTGGATGTGCTTTTCAAGCTCGGCGGCCCACTTGCTGCTCTCAGCCTTCATCGCAATGTGCCTCGAAAGCTCGTCCTTGCGCCGCTCTATGCTCCTTGTTAATTCAGCGCTTCTCTCCTCAAGCGCTTTTTTGTCCTGCCGCTCGATTGACTTGGCGAGCGCTTCCTTTTCGGCCTTCTTTTTCATAACGCTGTTAAGGTTTGCGCTTAGCTCTGAGACAAGGTCCTGCGCCTTCCTATACTGTTCGTTTGCATTCTTCAGATTATTCTCTGATCTATCCTTATCGCTTTTTGCCCTGCCTATGCGCGCGTCAAGCTCCTTCTCGTCATCAATGCCTATCGAGGCCTCAAGCCTTGCTATCTCTGCGGCCAGCGTTTCCATTTTGCCTTTTGATACGGCTATCTCCTTTTCTATTGCTAAGCGCCTTTGGTACTTTGCATTTATATCTGACAAATATAAGTCATTGGCTTTCCTCCTTTTCACAGCCTCTGCCATCTTTTCCTCTGTCTCCCTCCTGCTTAATTCAAGCTGCCCAAGCTCCTTTACCAGCGCCTCAAGCTGGCTTTTCAGCTTTTCTATGTCGAAGCTTGCCGCGGTTTTTTCATTTTCAGCTGCAAGGTCCTTTATCTTGTTTATCAGGCTTGTTGCGTTTTCCTGGGCAAGAGCAAATTTGTCAAGCCCGAGAAGCTCGTCTATCTGCTTTTTCCGCTCAGTAGGCCTTAAGTCAAGGAAGTAATCAAGCCCGTTCTGCTCCGAATATACTGCTTTTGAGAATAGGTCATAGTCCACTTTGAGTATCTTTTCTATCTCCTCTGTAACCCTCTGCGGCTGCGACTGCAGGTACTCTCCATTTCTTTCAAGTGTTGCCTTTGCCGCGCCGTTTATGCTTATCTGCCTCTTTACAGTGTAGCTGCTCCCTTCAAAGTCGAAGTCAAGCGTGACAGACGCAGCCTCCTTCTGCTCAGGCCTGTTTCTTATCACCTCGCTTATATTCACGCGTCTGTGCTGCATAGACGGAAAGGTGCCAAACAGGGCGAATGAGATCGCATCAAGCACAGAGCTTTTGCCGGCGCCCATGTGCCCTATGAGTATATTTGTCCCACGCGCAAAGCTGATGCTGCTTGATCCGTGTGTCTTCCAGTTTTCGAGTTCGATCCTGTTTATCATTTCTTAGCACTTTAGCAATCGGCAAAGCTACTTCTCAGATTATCTATTTATAACGTTACATCATGCTGCGGCCCAGGCGCTTCTGTGTGCCAATCTGCAGTGAAGCTGCAAAAGTTTAAAGCCAGGCAACGGGCCGCATGTGCGCCTTGCACAGCGCCCGATGTAGCAACGCATCAATGATTCGGAATCGGTTAAAGGAACAGAATTGCAGGCAGGGTTACAGAAGGCTTTCGCTTTCTATCTCTACTTCAGTCACGTTAGGTATCTTTTTCAAAGCCTCCTCAAACTTGGTGCTTCCTTCCTCATCTTCGTGTATGAACATGGCCTTAAGGACCTTTATGCCGAAGGCAACCTCCTCTTTCTGCAGCCCATTAGGATTCATTTTTTTCTTTATCTCGTTGCTTACCTCATCCTCCTTGCCGTTTTCTATGTATATCTTGAATATAGTAGCTACTTTTCCCATTATGGTCCCTCAAAGCCGCATTTGTCGCACCTGTACTTAGTGTAAGTTTTCCTGCATTCGTCGCAGCGCACTATATCGCTTTCATTGCACCTTGGGCATTTGAATTCTACGTACTGGTCAGTGAGGTTGCCGCTGGAAGAGCAAATTTTGCCTGGCAGGCCTGATGCTAGTGCCATCTAGATCACAAAGAGTAATATGCTTATAGAGTTATTTATCCAATTACTTATTTATAAGCCTTTCTGGGAATCGCAGTATGGCCAAAATTTTGATAGAGACGTACGGGTGCACGCTCAACCAGGCAGACAGCGAGATGATGGAGCGCATACTTGCGCAGGCAGGCCATACTGTCAAAACTGGAAGGTACGACCCCAATGACCAATACGACTATGTGATAATGAACACCTGCACTGTAAAGAACCCCACAGAGCAGAGAATCCTTGACAGGCTGGAAACAATGAAAGGACTCGGCGGCACGCTGATAGTCACTGGCTGTATGGCTTCGGCAAACCCGGACAAGATACTAAGCAGGTCTCCGGGCTCTAGCATAGTCACCACTTCCAATGTGCATAGGATAGCAGAAGCTATAAGCGAAGCTTCTTTTGAGCGGCGCATTGCGTATGAAGGCTACAGCCGTACTGACAAGCTGTCGTATTACAGCCCGGGCAGTTCTGCAATAGCGAAGATTGCAATAAGCGAGGGTTGCCTGTCAAACTGCAGCTTTTGCGAGACTAAATTCGCGCGCGGTCCCCTTAACAGCTTTTCAGAGGAGCTAATACTCAAGGCCATAGAAGCGTCTGTAAAAAAAGGCGCAAGGGAGATCGAGCTTACTTCGCAGGACGCCGGCGCATACGGGCTTGACAGAAAAACCAATATAGCAGAGCTGGCATTAAAGGCAGTAGGCATAGACGGGGATTTCAAAATTAGGATAGGCATGCTTAACCCAGAGCACCTTCCGAAGTACATAGACGAGATGGTCGAAGCATATAAAACTGGCAAGCTCTACAAATTCATTCACCTGCCAGTCCAATCAGGGAGCGACAGCATCCTAAAGAAGATGGGCCGGAAGTATACTGTTGACGAATTCATGTCTTTGGCCTCCGAGTTAAAGTCGAAAGTAACTGACATCAGCATAGCAACAGACATTATAGTAGGTTTTCCTGGCGAGACCGAGGAGGACTTTACCCAGTCGCTGCAGCTTGTCAGGCTTCTTGCCCCAAGCAGGATCAATGTCTCGAAGTTTGGAGCAAGGCCTCATGCGCGTGCATCCAGGCTCCCACAGCTCAGAAATGAAATTATAAAAGAGAGGAGCTTAAGAATGTACAGGCTTGCGAGGTCTGCCGAGATCAGATTCCTTACAAACGCGGTTGGCTCAAGGCGAAAGGTGCTTCTGACAGAAAGGAATGGCGAATCTGTCCTTGGCAGAGACCCATCATACAGGCAGGTAGCAGTGCATGGAAGCGGATGCGGGCCAGGGGAGAGCATCGAAGCATTAATATATGGCAACACATCTGCGTGCCTGCTGGCGCATCCTGCATTCGCAGAAATTCTGAATAAATGAGTAGTGGTAATATGTTCCTTTATCCTCCTGCATACAGAAAGCTGAAAAGAGGCCCACAGGTCATACTGCCAAAGGACATAGGCATCATTATAAGCTTCTCAGGCATAGGCAGGGACAGCATCTGCGTCGATGCAGGCACAGGCAGCGGCTGGCTCGCTGTAAGCCTTGCAAAGATAGCAAAAGAAGTATACAGCTACGACATTAGGGAAGACTTCCTCGCAATTGCAGAGAAGAACAGGCAGTTATTGGGCCTCGGCAACCTTTTCCTTAAGCATGGAGACGTATTCAAAAAGATAGACGAGAAGAATGTAGATTTGGTGACGCTTGACATGCCTTCATCAGAGAAGGCATTAAGCAGCGCGAAGAAGGCTTTAAAGCCAGGCGGCTGCGTAGTTGGATACCTGCCGCACGTCGAGCAGGTAAAGGCCTTTGTAAAAAGACTTAACTCCCTAAAATTTGCCGATATCTACGCAGTCGAAGTGGTCCTAAGGGACATTCTGGTAAGGGATGAGGGAGTAAGGCCCTCTACAAAGGGCATATGGCATACTGCATATCTTGTATTTGCAAAGAAGCAACAGCAATAGCTATCTGTCTGGCTTTATTAGCGCTAGGCTTGCAAGCATTGCCTCAAGCTGGATCCTGTCATTTGCGCCTTCGACTATCCTGAAGTTGTAGTCGCCTATCATGCTTATTATCCTCAGCTTCATTCTGTCTTCAATTCCGTCCAGGTTTAGGGCTTCCCTGTAGCACTGCAGCAATATGTCTTCACCGCTCATTCCGTGGGACAGTATCAGAGTGTTAAGCTCGGCCCTTGCCTTTACAAAGTCCCCGGCAATAGCATATTTCAGCATTGCTATTATTTCCTTTGGCCTTGCACGCGCAGCAATCTCATAAATCGCCTTGTCGGTGATTTTTTTCTCCGAAACCGCAGTGCTCTGCATTATGTTTGTTAGCTTCCTGAGATCTCCTTCGCTTACGTAAAGCAGCGCCTCTATTGCCTTGTCATTTACCTCTAGCCCCTCGCTCTTTGCAATCCTTTCTATATACCTTTTTGTTTCCTCTTCCTTAAGGGGCTTAAAGCGCAGTACTACGCACCTGCTCTGTATCGGCTCTATAATCTTGCTTGCGTAGTTTGCACTAAGAATGAAACGTGTTGACAAAGAATACTTTTCCATGGTCCTGCGCAGCGCATGCTGTGCTTCAGAGGTAAGTGAATCGGCCTCGTCAAGGAATATTATCTTGACCAGCCCGCTTGAAAGTGGGAGCGTCCTTGCAAATTCCTTGACCCTGCCACGTATTACATCTATTCCCCTTGCGTCTGAAGCGTTAAGCTCAAGGAAGGCCTCGTTTATCTGGTTGCCGTAAAGCTCCCTTGCCAGGGCTATTGCTGAAGTGGTCTTTCCGACTCCTGCGGGTCCTGAAAAGATCATGCTTGGAAAACTCTTTGCCTTTGCGAATTCCTTCAGTTTGTCTATTATTGCGTCCTGCCCTATCACGTCTGCCAACGTAGAAGGCCTGTATTTTTCGGTCCAGGGCTTGTCCAGTAGCTCCATTATAACCACAATAAGCAGCAACAAATATGTAAGTATAGCTATTTATTCTTTAAGCGTCGGCGCCTGAACCGTATGCCGCATGGGATGCTAAGCCACAGTTTAACAGGGCTTTGCTGAAAAAGTCTAAATTTGTTGGTAAAGTCTCAAAAATGTTGATAAAGTAAGACTAAATCAACAAAGCCGTTTAACAGATAAGATTTATAAATTCAATTTCAGATAATCGTTTGACAAATTATTGCAATTTGAGTTTTCAGTCATAGTGGTTATTTGACTGTGCAAAAGGAGGCAGGAGACAAAAGGCGTGGCCTAGACTCTGCAAAACAAAACAGGCTTAACAGCAGCCAGTTGTCAACCGAGCTTGGGCGATTGCGCAGAAAGCCAGGCGCAGACGAGTTTGCAGTAGAGTTTACTAGGGAACAAAAACTGTTTATAGATTCGCTGAATGAGCTCTTTGGATTCCTCAGCGGGCTTCACATCAGAAAACAGTCATGGATGGTCATAGCAGGCGGCGGAGTATTCTTATACCAGCTTCACCATGCCGAGAAAGCTGGCGAGGGCAGCAATTTGAAAATAGACAGGGTGCCTACCGACATTGACATAGTGGTAGACCCAAACGCCGCAGGAAAAAGCGGCAATGTACTTAAGTTTATATTCAGCTCAGCAAGAGGTTATAGCCCGAAACTGGAGGAGAGCCCATCAATGCATTATGGCCACATTCTGCTGGGGCACAGACTCAGGCTAGTGTCAAGTGTAGGCATCAGCATAGATATAACTACAGAACTTTCACAGAAGCATTCCCCGAGTCATCCTTTCCGTCCTTCCTCGTACTACGCATACCCGCCAGCCGAAGTGACACTCTCCCAGAGCTACCAGATCTCAAGCAAGTTTGTACCAGAAGGAATTTCTGTAGCCAATCCGGGTTACATTGCATTTTACAAGCTTATGCTTAACAGAAATCAGGACGGCAAGCAGGATAACCTTGACCTGATCAGGCTGAAGAGAATGGGCCTGCTTTCCAATTCTCCTGAGTTGCATAATGTAATAGATACAATGTGCATGGGAGACAAAGAGCTAGCCTATATCCTAAAGCGCAAGATAGATGAATTGTAGCATGAGACTGGTAACCCTTAATGCTTGGTGCGGCAAGCTACCAAAAGAGCTTCTCAACTTTGTCAAAGAGGAATCGCCTTCTACTGATGTATTCTGTTTTCAGGAGGTTCTCGACAATAAAAAAGGGGTCCAAAGCGCAGTTTTCAAAGGCGGGACCGAAGACATAGTTTCGCAAATTCGTGAAGCGCTTCCAGAATTCAACGGGTACAGCGCAATACCGCAGAAGAACGAGCGTGGGCTTGCGACATTTATAAGTAAGAAGTGGAGAGTGGAAGCTGTAAATGAGGAATATCTGCTCGGAGAAAAGGACCAGATGTCAGGCAACGACTGGTCAACCATAGGGATAAACATGCTCCATACCGTGGTATCGAATGGCGAAGGCAGCATGTTTTCCATATGGAATCTGCATGGAAAGTTTGTTGCGCCTGATAAAATGGACTACCCTGAGACTATAGAGCAGTCGAAGTCGGTCTCAAGGATAATAGGATCACATCAGGGAAAGCGCATACTATGCGGCGATCTCAACCTTGACCCTAACACAGAGAGCATAGCTATCCTCGAAAGAATACCTCTAAGGAACCTGGTCAAAGAGTATGGAATAAAGTCTACCAGGACAAGGTTCTACGAGCTTCCGAACAGATTTGCCGACTATATAATGGCCTCCAATGAGATCAAAGTTGCAGATTTCGGCGTCATAGAGGAGACAGTGTCAGACCATTTACCACTGTTTCTCAAATGCTACTAAAGGCGTTGCAATTTATGCAGCAAAATGGCGCCTTTCGCTTTGCAGTAGGCCGCAGCAAGCGGCTTTGTTGAATAAGTCATACTAAATCAAGATATTCTCAGTCTATCAACTCTTTCTTTGTGTTCGCTTATTGCATCCCTCATTCTAAAAAGTTGTTCATCTATTTCATGAGTGTAAATACAGTATATTTCTTATTTTCAAATATTTCTTTCAGCGGATGCCAGTCTTCATTAATTTTTATATAACTTAACCAATTCAATACGTTTTCTGGATAACTAAACAATGCATTAAAAACTCCATCAGTAAAGAATAACGGAGGTATTGCAGATTGTGGAATTGTAATCTCTTCTCCTTTGGTATGAAATTTGTATGCTATGATACCTATCAATAAGTGTATTGTTGCTAAAGGATATTTCAATCTAAAGTAATGTTTACCATCATAAAGACGTAAATTGTTTGGATTTATGCAATTTTTAAATTGTATCAATTGATTAGGTATTTTCTTATTATTCAGCAATAGCATGTGCTGTCCTATGCTATTTATATCTGTTCTAAAAACTTCCATGTCCAAGAAAGCGGGTCTTGACTCAATAGCATCTTTATTCAAAACAATAACTTTCCCATCATAAAACCTACTACTTTCCAATTAAGATAATGGGACATAAACAAACCACATAGGAAACCATCGCCATCTGGACTCAACACACAATAACTGTTTTCTTTTGTTAGCCAAGCCAGTCTGCTATTAATTTCTGATAATCTACGGCTTGGTCTTTGTCGCTAAGCAACTCCTCTATTTTACTTGCCATGATCCCAACTACTTAAATTCCCTTAAAATCTCCCAAGCAGTATCCTTTCCAACAATAGTCTTTTTAACGAAT
>JAVZPV010000003.1:0-26514 GCA_038881385.1 Candidatus Micrarchaeaceae archaeon
ATATAAGATTTATGCACAGCATACGGGCAGCAATCGAACCAAGAGGTAAGCTCAATGGAAATGTGTGAACTTGGAAGGACCGGAGAGAAGATACCGGTAATTGGAATGGGAACATGGAAGCTGGAAAAAACCAGCGAAGGCATTGAATCGCTTAAGTACGGCATTGATGCTGGCATGAGGTTCATCGACACAGCCGAGATGTATGGGAATGAGGAAGTGGTTGGCCAAGCAATAAAAGGAATTGACGGCGTGTTTGTGGCCACAAAAGTTTCACCAGACCATTTCCACTATGACGATGTGCTAAAGTCATGCGATGCCAGCCTGAAAAAGCTCGGCGTAAAGCAGATAGACCTGTACCAGCTGCACTGGCCGAACACAGGAGTGGATATAAAAGAGACAATGAGCGCTATGGAGAAACTTGCCGACGAAGGCAAAATAAGATACATAGGTGTGAGTAACTTCTCGATAGACGAGATGATCGAAGCGCAAGAGGCGATGAAAAGGTACGACATAGTGTCGAACCAGCTAGAGTATAGCATAATAACCAGGGAAATAGAAAGCGGGCTCCTTAAGTTCTGCAACGATGTGGGCGCAACTGTTATAGCTTATAGCCCGCTTGCAAGGGCAAAACTGCTTGACAAGAGATACGAAGGCCTTCTCTCAGTGCTTGACAGCATAGGCAAGCAGCAAAACAAAACAGCATTGCAAGTGGCGCTCAATTGGGTAATCTCGCACAGGGGCGTTGTCGCAATACCAAAGGCTTTGAAAAAAAGGCATATTCTGGAAAATGCAGGAGCCGCAGAATTCAGCCTAAGCAGGAGAGATCTTGGCATGATTGCAGAGGCGCTAAAGCAGTATCCAGAGGTAAGGCCAATAGCCGGAAATCTGAAACCTCTAATAAAGAAGACCTCATCCCTTTGGAGCAAGGTTATAAGATACAGGGAAGCCATGCGCGGCACTTTTTCAAGGAGAAAGCGAAAGGGCGAGGAATAGCTATTTTTATTTGGCCGTTCAAGTTCACAAATAAGCTTTATATAATATTTGAAGCAAACTTTACTTGGCTGGGATAGGGAGATGGCGACACTAGCACGGAATGTTGAAATATATATAATAGCAGTTGCGGTTGTTCTGGCATATGGGATAACCGGAACTTATGTTCTCGGAACCAGGGGCGACTTCCGCGGCTTCTCAAAGAGCCAGGATACCCTGATAAACGCAACTTATTACACTGTTGTCACGCTTTCGACCGTAGGATATGGGGATATTGTGCCTGCAACTCCTATAGCAAAGCTATTTGTAGTTTCGCTTATATTGATAGGTTTGGGTGTTTTTCTGAGTGCAGTGGCCGTAATAGGAGGAGAGTTCATGAATAGTAGAATTGAGGCACTGGCAGGCAGGGTTTCAGCATTTGACAAGCGACTGTTTAACAAGCACATAATATTGATAGGAACAAACAGCACAAATCTTTATCTTGCCGCAAAGCTTAAGGAAATGGGCGAACGATTCATAATAATAACATCTGACAGGGGAAAGGCTGAGCAGCTTCGCACAAACGGCTACGCAACCTTTGTTGCTGATGCAACTTCAGACACAGATATGGCAAAATTCAACCTGGACAAGGCACTTAGCATAGTTATAGACGTAAAGGACAGCTCCAGGACAATATATGTGCTCCTTATAGCGAAAGAGCTTGGCAAGAATGCGAAGATAATAGCGCTTGCATCAAGCGAGGAAGCGGCAAGGCATATCAAGAGCCTTAATGTGGCAAGCCTTGTTGTAAACCCTTCTGACATAGCTGCCAGGGAGATAAGCGGGACCATCTTCAAAGACGAGGAAAAAAGAAAGCACCTCTAAAGCCAGTGTCAAAATGAAAACTGTAGTAGCGAAGGTAGATGCCTCAAATCCTGATAAAAAGGTAATAGCCAGAGCCGCGCGCGTTATAAGGCATGGAGGCATAGTAATCTTCCCTACAGAAACGGTGTACGGCATAGGCGCAGATGCGTACAACACAAAGGCCGTAAAGAGAATATATAAAATCAAAGGCAGGCCAGCAGACAATCCCTCGATGATACATGTGTCGAGCATGGAAATGGCCAGGCAGATAGGCAAGTTTCCGGATAAGTATGCAAGGATAATAGAAAAATTATGGCCTGCGCCAATCTCGTTTGTGGTAGAAGCAAAGAAGGGGCTAGGGCGAAAGGAGGTATCAATACGCATGCCGGAGCACAAAGTTGCGCTTGAATTGATAAAGGCAAGCGGCACCCCGATAGCGGCTCCAAGTGCAAATATATCAAAGCGACCGTCTTCAACTACGGCTAAACACGCATTAGGCTACTTCAATGGAAAGGTTGAGTTTATACTTGACGCAGGGCACTCCCAAAAAGGCATTGAATCGACTATATTAGATCTTAGGACTTTCGAGATACAGCGGCCAGGCGCCTTCCCAGTAGAATCAATAACAGAAGCATTTGGAAAAAAGCCAAAGGTGACAAAGATAGCCAAGGGAATAGTAGAAGCCAAGCGCGCTGTTGCTCCTGGCATGAAGTACAAGCACTATGCGCCAAAAACGCCTCTTTTCCTTTATACAGGCAGCCCTAAACTCATTAAGGACATAACTGCGGGCCTTGGAAAAGATGCGGTATTCATCGGCTCTTCCGAGTCATGCAGGATTGCGAAGGGAAATGGCTGTGCTGCTATAAGTCTGGGGAGCCGAGATAAACTTGACACAATCGCCAAAAGCCTGTTCGATGCGCTAATAAAACTTGACAGCATGAATGCAAAGTTTGCAATAGCCGAATCGTTTCCTGAGAATGGCATAGGCCTTGGCATAATGAACCGGCTAAGGAAGGCCTCAAGCCATAAGTACTTCAGCACAAAAAGGCAATTTGAGAAGTTGTACAGACTGCAGGAATAGCCCTGAAGCTGGTAAAAAGGCGCAACCATGAAAACACAAATTTGTGCAATAAAGTCCAACGGCTGTTTAACGTTCAATCCATATATGCGATGTCTTTATGGCTAGGCGTATTAGAGCCTCTGCCTGTGCGCACTTTTCTATGGCCTTACTATCCATGCGTTCCGAAAGCGGCTTTCCCATACTACGTCAAAACAACAACAAGCAAGGGAAGATTAAAAAGGCAATTACGCGCAATTGCGGATAAACTTTTGTGATTGTATGGTAGAAGAGATAGGTATATCCATACACGGATCCACAGGCTCGATAGGCAGGCAGACGCTTGATGTTATAGAAAGACTTAAAGCCAAGCTCAATTTCAAGGTAGTTGCCCTCTCATGCGGCGGCAACATAGATCTGCTTGAAGGTCAGATCCTAAAGCATAAGCCAGAGTACGCAGCTGTGGCTGACGAAGGAAAAGCCGCGGAGCTCAAAGCAAGGCTCAGAGGCAGGAGCAAAACCAAGATTCTCGGTGGCATTGAGAGCGCAGCAGCAGTGTGTGGCTACGAAGAAGTTGACCTTGCGGTGATAGGCACTGCAGGCTTTGCCGGGCTTGCACCTACGCTTGAAGCTATATACAAAGGCAAGCGCATCGCAACTGCAAACAAAGAAACCTTTCTTGCCGCCGGAAAGCTTGTGATCGAGGCTGCAAACGCAAAAGGCGTGGAGATACTGCCGATGGATAGTGAACCTAGTGCGATGTGGCAGTGCCTCGAACCTGAGATACGGCCGGGAAATGGGGAATACCACAGCGTAATCTGGGAGCTTAGGCATGGGGCAAAGCATTCGATAGACCATTTTCTACTTACCGGTTCAGGCGGGCCATTTCTAAGGAATAGAAGAGCTATGGAAACTGCAACTCCTGAGCAGGCGCTAAGGCATCCTACCTGGAACATGGGCGGCCTTATTACCATAAGGTCAGCCACTATGATGAATAAAGGAATGGAGCGCATAGAGGCCTCTGCAATCTTCGGGGTGCCGCTTGATATGGTAAAGATTGTGATACATCCGCAGAGCATCGTGCACTCCGGCATCGTACTGCTTGACGGTACGCAGAAGGTGCAGCAGGGGCCGCATGACATGCGCTATCCAATACAGTACGCTCTAACCTTTCCTGAGCGGATAGACACTGGCCTGCCTAGGCTTGACCTTACTTCAGGGCAAAGGTTCGAGTTCGAAGAACCTGACTTTGGACAGTTCCCTGCCCTGGCAGTTGCAGAGCGTGCAGGCAAGCTTGGAGGAACAGCTCCGGCTGTGCTTAACGCAGCAGACGAGGTAGCCGTGTCTTCATTTCTCAGTGGCAAAATAAAGTTTATGGAAATGGTAGAGGTTACCGCAACTGTGCTAGACCAGCACAAGCCAATCAAAGAGCCAACGCTGGAGCAGATCTATGCTGCAGACAGGTGGGCAAGGGAGTGTGCAGCCGCTGTAATTAAAGAACTGAAAAGGAAGGGAAGGCAAAGGGTAAGGATATGATAAACAGGCAGCGCCGCGCCAGCACAGCAGCCTTAATAGTGGCTGCCGGAGAAAGCAGAAGGATGCAGGATTGGGAAGGGAAAAGAATAGACAAGCAGTTTGCCGAAATAGCAGGAAAGCCACTCATAGGCTGGACCTTGAAGGCCTTTCAAGAGTCAGAATCTGTTGACTCTATACTGCTTATTACTTCAAGCGCAAACCTCGGAAAGGCAGTAAAGGTAGTTGAGGAGCTTGAGCTTACAAAAGTGGCAAGAATCCTGGCTGGAGGCAGGGAAAGGCGCGATTCTGTAGCCGCGGGCCTTTGCCTTGCACTCGATTACGATATAGTAATAGTGCATGATGGTGCAAGACCGTGCGTTCTGCCTAAAGATATAGAGCGCGGTATAGAGCTTGTCAGGGACCGTGGGCTCGAGGCTGCCGTGGCAGTATCACCAGTAAATGACACCATAAAGGAAGCAGCAAGGACAGAGTCTGATATGGAGCCGCAATATCTATTTTCAAGGACTATTGACAGGCGCAAGCTCGTTGCAGCGAGCACGCCCCAGACATTTAAGGCTAAGGTGCTGAGAAGTGCGTACTCAAGATTCTGGAATTCAGATGCAACTGACGATGCAGGCTATGTTGAGCTGTCAGGCATAAGCGTATACGGATATGAATGCAGCTCCTGGAATGGCAAGGTTACAAGGCCTTATGACCTTGCAATAGCTGAGGCACTGCTTTTAAGAAGGAAGGAATGAGTGAGATTGCTCAGCAACAAATACATTTATGCCTTTGCTTTCAGGGCAGATCCTGTTTCTCAGGGCGTTCTTGACCTCATGCGCCTCCTCAGCTGTACTGTAGCCGGCAAAGACCGTAGGCCCTTTGCCAGTCAACCCGCTCTCTACCGCATCGCCTTCGCGGCGCATAGCATCTAGCAGCTCCATTGAGATCGGGCTATAGCTGAAGGCGAGCTCTTCAAAGTCATTTGTGCTTCGCCTGTCTGCAGAACCGCCCGCTTTTCTGCTGCGGTCAAGCTGGCTGTACATCTCTTCTGTTTTCAAATGCACATCTGTATTGGTAACTATCACATAGGCAACTTGCCTTGCTTTGTCCAGGCACTTTATGCTTCCGATTCTACGCCCTGCCATAGAGACCTCTGCGCGCCCGCCAAACACGC
Organism: Candidatus Micrarchaeaceae archaeon; assembly: GCA_038881385.1. Classification (GTDB taxonomy): domain Archaea; phylum Micrarchaeota; class Micrarchaeia; order Micrarchaeales; family CABMGC01; genus JAKAVK01. The sequence goes on from JAVZPV010000003.1 coordinate 5,583, forward strand.
AGAATGGAATATCGTTGCCTATGTCTGCCGCAATTCTGGCCAGCTCCTGTGCGCTAAACTGTAGGTCAAACGCATAGTTAATTAGCCGCAAAGCTGCAGCTGCGTCTGAACTGCCTCCGCCAAGCCCTGCAAAAGGAGGTATTGACTTTTTTACTACAAGGAGAGCAGGCAGCCTTGTGGCTATCTCCGCTTCAAGGCGCCTGGCCGCCTTAAGTACCAGCTCGACATCCTCGAAGCCCAAGGCATTGGCACCGCATTCGCCAGGCTTCCCTAGCTTGTGCAGCTCAAGGTAATCGGTTATGCCTTTGCCTACTACGGCCTGCATAGTGCTGGTTACATCATGGTAGCCATCTTCTCTCAGTCCCCCTATTCGCAAAGTTATGTTAAGCTTCGCTGGCGCATATGTTGTGAAGTAGTTATGGGTATGCATCTGCACGCCAAGGCGCGGAGTATTCTCGGGCCGTTGCCTGCAGTTCACTGTCCGCATCACGGTCTCACCTTGCAATTTAATATAGCTTTTATTTAACTGTCTTATAAAGATTGCTTTAAAGATTGCTTTAGTTATTGCAGCAATTAACGTAAATGTATACGTCATTTGTATATAACAGATTCTAGTATTGACGATAATTGTGCAGTTTTAAATCGTCTAATGCCGAAGTCATTAGGCAATTTATAAAAAGTGCTCTGACAAAGCTGTTATGTAAGCTTTTTGGCAGAGTGTTGCAATGAATGTAAAAACAATAGAACTTGAGTTCAAGAAGGACATCGATGGTATAGGCCTTATAGACATAACAAGGCCGGTAGAGCACAGCCTAATAGAAACTGGGATACAGAATGGCATAGTAACAATATATGGCTCGAATCCTAATATATGCATTTCAACAATGGAGTTTGAGCCTGGCTCTATACACGACATTAAGGAGGCTTTGCAAAGGATGGCGCCGAAATCGAGCAAAGAGAAGCATGACGCTGAAGAGAGGCAGGATGTCAGGCCGGTATTGATAGGGCCTAGCATAACCGTGCCTTTTAAGGACAACAGGCTTACTGTTGGAAAATGGCAAGAAATAGTTCTTATGGACTTTGACGGTGTGCAGAACCGCAAGAAGGTAGTGCTTCAGGTAATAGGAGAGTAGCCAAGTGTTTGCCATGGCTGTAAAAACAGACGAGTTCTATGTGGACAAGCCGGTAGAAGATCTATATATACAGGACATAACCGGCCAGGTTGACAAAAGCATTGCAGGCAGCAACATACGTAACGGCATTGTTACTGTATTTGTAGGCTGTTCGACCGCTTCGATAAGCACGATGAAGCATGAGCCAAGGAGCGTAAGTGAGATGCGCGAGCTGCTTGAGAAAATAGCTCCGTCAGACATTAAGTATGCACACCATAGCTCCACGGGAGACCTGAATGGAGTAGGCAACGATAACAACGGTAAGAGCCACATAAGATCTGCAATACTTGGGCCTAGCGTAACCGTGCCAATCAAAGACGGCAAGCTAATGCTTGACAAAGACCAGGACATAGTGCTTCTTGATTTTGACATAATAAAGAGAAAAAGGAAGATAGTAGTCCAGATAATTGGTGAATAAAAAATGGTAGAAAAAGTACTTCTGATAAGCCCAAGGGGATTCTGCGCTGGAGTCGACAGGGCAATAGCTACGGTTGAGGATGCGCTAAGGATCTTCGGGGCTCCAATATACGTAAAGCACGAGATAGTGCACAATAGAGTTGTATGCGACGCGCTAAGGTCTAAAGGCGCAATATTCGTAGAGGACCTATCGGAAATCCCTGAGGGTAGCATCTGCATATTTTCTGCCCACGGAATAGCGCCTGCGGTTAGGGAGCAGGCCCGCGCAAGAAAACTGAATACTATAGATGCAACATGCCCCCTTGTTACAAAGATACATATTGAGATGGGCCGATTTGCCAAAGAGGGCAAGGAGATAATTTACATAGGGCATAAAGGGCATCCAGAAGCGGTAGGGGTAATGGGCATAAGGCCTGATATAACTACGCTTATAGAGAAGCCGGAGGATGTAGAAGGCTTGAAGGTCAAGGATCCGTCAAAACTGGTTTACCTTACCCAAACTACGCTCTCAGTGGATGAGTGCAAGGCTGTAATTGCTGCACTAAAGGCAAAATTCCCGCAGATCCAGGCGCCGCCGTCTTCAGATATATGCTATGCGACTACAAACAGGCAGATGGCTATAAAGCAGGCCGTAAAGCAGTGCGATGTGATAATAGTTGTTGGAAGCAAGAACTCATCGAACTCCAACAGGCTTGTGGACACGGCGAAGGCCTTTGGCGTCAATTCATACCTTGTCGATACGGTAAGCGAGCTAAAGCCTGAATGGTTCGAAGGCAAGCTTACAGTAGGGATAACGGCAGGCGCAAGCGCTCCTGAGCACGTCGTACAGTCTATGGCAGATTACTTCAGGAGCCGCGGAGCAAAGGTTGAAGAACTTAATGCTATCAAAGAAAATATGCAGTTCACATTGCCATTTGAGCTCTCCAGAGCTATAAAGGAAAATGTATGAAGTTGGTGCTATGAAAATCTCTATGCCGGAGGATATGCCGAAGAATACTGACTGGATGCCAAGGCGGAAAACACTGCAGGTTAGGGTCCGCAATGTTTGGATAGGTTCAGACCATCCTGTAGTCGTGCAGAGCATGACCAATACGAATACTGCAGATGTAAACAAGACCGTTGCACAGATAATAGAGCTGTACAAAGCAGGCTCAGAGCTTGTCCGGTTTACAGTGCAGCACAAAGAGATGGCAAGGGCGGTAAAGCCTATACGAAAAATGCTTGACGATCTTGGCTATGACATACCGCTGGTAGGTGATTTCCATTATAACGGCCACCAGCTTCTTAGGGAGGTTCCTGAATGCGCAGATGCGCTAGACAAGTACAGGATAAATCCTGGAAATGTCGGTTTCGGAGAGAAGCACGATGAGAACTTCAAAACTATGATACAGGTAGCGAAGGACTATGACAAGCCTGTAAGGATAGGCGTAAACTGGGGTTCGCTTGACCAAACGGTGCTCACCAAATTAATGGATGACAACACGAGAAGCAAGAACCCAAAGAGTTCAGAAGACATAATGGTTGATGCGGTAGTTGAAAGTGCGGTCCAGTCTACAAGAAAGGCTATAGAATACGGGCTTGAGCCTGACAAGATCATCGTAAGCACAAAGATCTCCGAGGTTCCGCAGATGGTAAAGGCATATGAGCAGCTTGCCACGAGGATAGAGCAGCCATTGCACCTTGGGCTTACCGAAGCCGGCATGGGCAGCAAAGGCATTGCAGCCTCGGCAGCGGCCCTTGCAATACTTCTTGCGAAGGGCATAGGCGACACTATACGGGTGTCCCTTACGCCGGCTCCTGGCTCAAGCAGGACCGAGGAAGTGATTGTATCTAGGCAGATACTCCAGTCTCTCAATATAAGGCAGTTCTCTCCTTTAGTTTCGAGCTGCCCAGGATGCGGAAGGACAACCTCAACTGTGTTCCAGGAGATGGCGCAGGAACTTACACAGTACTTGCAGAATAGAATGCCTGAGTGGAAGAAAGCGGGCTATTCAGGAGTCGAGGGAATGAAGGTTGCGGTGATGGGCTGCGTGGTAAACGGGCCTGGAGAGAGCAAGATGGCCAACATAGGCATCTCGCTTCCAGGAAGCGGTGAGAACCCCTCTTGCTTGATATATGAGGATGGCAAGCACGTCGCTTCGGTAAAGGCATCTGGGGCGTCGGAGGAGTTCAAGAAGCACATAGAGAAATATGTTGAGTCGCACTACTCCAAAAAGATGAGCCAAAAGGTAGAAAACTGAGACGTTGGCTTGTATCCTGAAAAACAGCCATCTTCTTATGACGTTTTCAGAGCCTGAAGCGCAGCTGCCTCTGCTTGCCCGAAACTGCTTCTGAGCCGAGTGAGTTTCGGCCTGCATTTTACTTTTACTTTGCCTTTTGTTTACATTGCTTACCTAAGATAGCGGAGAAACAGGTACATGCTTGCCAGTATTATAACTCCGGAAATCGCGAATGTAAACCAGTAGCCAACAAAATAGGAGGAGTAGCCAGCAAAAAAGGAGCCGACCAGAGTGCCAAGCCCTATTACGCCGTTGTATACGCCTAGCTTGTAGCTGCGATCAAGGCCTTTTGACACGGATTTGAAGACCATCGAGTTCATAGTTGTGTAAAAAAGGGCGTAAGCTATTCCTGCAGCAAGCAGGTAAGCCAAGGTGTTTAGGCCTATGAATAGCTGCCTGCTTGTTTGCAAAGCGAAAATCGCTCCTATTGCAGCGTAGCCTGCGCCCCTTACGCCGAGCGACACAGAAAGCGCGTCTTGCTCTGGGAACTTTGGAAAGAAGCTCTCAAGGGCAAAGAAGGTCAGGGCAGAAGCGGCTGTGGAGATGGCAAATATTGCGAATATGCCGAAATTCGATATGCCTTGCTCCTCCAGCCCGGCGGGGTAAGCGGTGTTAAACATGCTGCTTGCCAGGTAAAATGCAAAGACTGCGAACATAAGCAGCTGGAAGTAGCCCTTGCTGAAAAGCTTCCTCATGGAGCTTAGCACTGCGCTAAGGTCCTTTAGCTTAAGGCCTTGGAAGTGGAGGTGCGGCAATAGGCTAGCCTGGATAGGGTGGCGGAGGCTCAGCACAACAGGCTTTGAGCCTTCAGGCTCTGAAATAGGAGAGGCAAAGAGCATTGCGAGGATTGTAAAGGGGACCAAAGCTATTAGCAGCGACCTTATGCTTATTGCATATGAAAGCACCGAGGCAAAGACCAGGCTGGCTATGCTGCCTATGCTTGAAAGCATCTGAAGGCCGGAGAATGCGGCAGGCCATCTTTCCTCAGGCTCGGTCTCCATTATAAGCAGGTTAAGCGGAGTCGCGTTTGCTATTATCATGAACGAGAGAAAGCTGTAAAGAAGCGTAACTTCCAGGACTGTCGTGGAAAAGTACAGCCCTACGAGTGATATAGCAAGCCCGAAAAAGGAGACATTTATGAAAAGCTTCCTTCTGTTGTATTTCTCAACTGCCCTGCCCCAGAAAATCGAGGCAGGTATAACTACCAGGTTCGCAAGCGTTATTGCGTAAGCCACATCTATTACTGAGCCATGGAGTTCCAAAATGTAAAGTATTATTATTGTTGAGATTGGGTTGTAAGCTATTTGGTATGGCACCATGAGGCGCATCCAGGCATGCTTTCCCCGGCCTCCGCTGCGCAAACCAGATTGCGTCTCCATAATTACAGTAAAGCTAATGCATGCTACAAATATTAATTTTTCACTGCACCATCTGATAGGTTAGATGGACCTCAACAGGGTATTTGAAAGGGTCTTTGCCAGCAGATGGATAGCCGGCGCTGATATAGGCGACGCTGTTCGCGTGGCGAAAAAGTTCAATTCAAAGGGCATAAGCGCAGCGATCAACTATCTGGGCGAGTCGCTCGACAGCGAGGATGAGGTGTCCAAAGCAGTTGGAGTTTATTCAAGGCTGATAATCGAGCTTAAGCGCATCAGTCTCCACTCCGACATCTCGGTAAAGCCAAGCCAGCTCGGTCTGGCTATAAGCACTCGCCTTGCAGCCTCAAACTATGCTAGGATAGTATCGCTCGCAAGGAAGAACGGTCTCTTTGTATGGCTTGACATGGAGGAGCATAATTTTGTAGATGATACGATCAGGCTTTACAGAAGGCAGATGAGGCGCGGAATGGTTGGCATATGCATTCAGGCTTATCTTAGGAGGAGCAAAGGCGACCTTGAATCGCTATCTGAGGACGGTGCAGTAATAAGGCTTGTAAAAGGCGCTTACAAGGAGAGTCCTAAGATTGCATACCAAAGCAGGCAGGAAACTACGCTCAATTACATGAAGCTTATGGAGATGCTTTTTAGGAATTCTAAGAAGTTCATGATAGCGACCCACGATTCCTCTATGATAAGGCATTCTCTTGAGCTCAACAGATCATACAGGCGCGAGGTAACTTATGCAATGCTCAACGGCATAAGGAATAAGGAGCTTGCAAGGCTTGCGTCGCTTGGCAACAGAACCTCGGTATATATACCATTCGGCGAGAAATGGCTGGAATACTCTATAAGAAGGCTAAGGGAATCAAGCCATCTGGCGCTTGTACTAAGGTCACTTGTAGTGAGCCAAAACCTTTGACTCAGTACCTGACTAGCGAGATTATTTGCCTGCCGGCAAGTTTCCTGCGGCCATTGAGGTCTGAAAGCTCAACTATGAAACCTAATGAGGATACAGATGCGCCGAGTTCTTCTACCAGCTCGCATGCTGCCCTTGAAGTGCCTCCTGTTGCCAGCAGATCGTCAATTATCGCAACGCTGCTCCCGCGCTCTACCGCATCCTTGTGGATCTCTATCTTTGCGGTTCCGTATTCAAGCTCATATTCCCTGCCTATGCGCTCGTATGGCAGCTTTCCCTCCTTTCTTATCGGCACGAAGCCGCAGCCTATCTGATGCGCGACTGCAGCCCCTACTATAAAACCCCTGGACTCTATGCCGGCCACATAATCGATGCCTTGCGGCAGCCGATTTGCCAATTCAGAAATGGAAAGGGCAAAGGCCTTGCCGTCATGGAAGAGGGGCGTCAGGTCTCTGAATAACACTCCTTTCTTTGGGTAATCCCTGATTTCGCGTATCCTGCTCTTTATTAAAGCGCTGATTTCGCTGTTTTGCATACGGACAATATAGCAGCGCAACGCTTAAAAATTGGGTTGCATAAAGATAATCGTTGAATGGGTAGACAACCGTGGACAAAGAGATCAAGGTAGTGCCTAAAACTCTTGCACTGATACCGGATGGGAATAGGCGTTGGGCAAGAAAGCATCAGCTCACAATACCTATGGGCTACAATAAGGGCGTCGATCGATTTTTGGAATTCTCAAAGTGGTGCATGGAATACGGAATAAACAGCATCACTGTGTGGATGCTTTCTATAGAAAACCTCTCAAGGCCTAAGCATGAGCTTTCCGCTTTATTCAGCATATATAAGCGTGTTGCATCGGACAAAAAGCTTATTTCTGAGCTCCAAAGGACCGAGACCAAGGTCAAGGTCATAGGCAGGAAGGACCTCCTCCCAAAAGATGTTGTGGCCTCCTTCACAAGGCTTGAGGAGCAGACGAAATCGAACAAAAAGCGCGTAATAAACATGCTCCTTGCATACGGCGGACGCGATGACATAATTGAGGCCACAAAAAGGGTTGTGGAAAAGGCAATAAGCAAAGGCACTGCAAAGATTGAAGACCTATTTGAAAGGTCTTTGGTGTCGTACGGAATACCAAATATAGACTTCATAATCAGAACTTCTGGCGAGCAGAGGCTCTCTGGCTTTATCCCGTGGCAGTCCGATTACTCTGAGCTCTATTTTTCTAAAAAGCTTTGGCCCGATTTCACCAAGGAGGACCTCAAGCGCGCTATAATGGATTATTCAAAGAGGCAGAGGAGGTTCGGAAAATAGTAGCGTGTTTGAATGCCAAGTGATAAGTCGGACGTCACTACAAAGTACACCCACTACTTCAACTACAACGCACCTTCTACAGGAATGCAGGTGCTTCTGCTCCTTGCAGTAGGCGCAATTACGGGCCTGGCAAGCAGCCTTATGATACACGGCATAAATACGACTAGGTTTATGGCCTCATCGGCCATAGCAGGAGTGTTTATAGTGTCGATGCCCTCAATTCTCACAGCCATAACAATAAAGGCCATAAAGCACAAGATGAAAATGAAGCACCCAATGTTTGCGGCGCTTACCGTTTCTGCAATATATGCATTCTTAATTGTTTTTGTGTCTGCAATCTATGCTGTTTTCCACAGGTATGTGCTTGCCTCCTTGCTTTTGATTCTTGCAAATGCAGGAATATACGGTTATTGGTTCATTGTAGACAAGGTTGCGATAGGCCAGAAAAAGAGCGCCGTATTGATGGCAGCGGTCCAACCAGTGCTTAACATACTGTTTTACATACCGCTCGGCTCTTACCTTTTTACGCCTGATGTTCCTATCAATGCCCTGCTTCTGAAGCTTTATGCAGGCATGGCAGTATTCCTAGCCATAGGATACCTTATAGTTTACCTGCTGGACAGGCCAACTAAAAAGGCGCTGGACATAAGCGGCATAGCTGTTTTTGCAGCAATGGTGCAGCAGTGGCTTGTAGACATAAACATAACTTCGGACATTGTAGGCGTAAGAGGAAATGAGCGTGACATCGGCGTGGATGTGGTAGTGCTGCAGGGGAAGAGGCACAAGACCGTTTTTGTCAAGCCGGAGATACACTTCGGCCCATTTGCGAATACCGGGGGCAGTATAGCAACAGAGTATCTTGGGAAGATGATTGCGGGCAAGCACAACGCAACTCCTTTTATACTCCACGGTGCGGTAAACGCATGTGACAACCCTGTGAGCACATCAGAGGTGCGGCTTATAGGCAGCTATCTTGACAGTTACCTTGGCTCTATAGATAAGTGCCTATTCAGGAAAGCGTCTGGCGGCATCTCTGTTGGAAGCAGCGGGGTCTGCAGGGCTATAAACGTCTCTCTAGGCGACCTTTCACTCATATTCCTAAGTAAGGCCCCTTTGGTTACAGAGGATATAGAACGCAGCGTGGGCTTAGGGTTTGAAGCTATTGCTGAAGCCGATGGCAGGCGGGCGCTCATTGTCGATGCGCATAACTCTAGATTCGAGTCAGCTCCGCCTAGCGAACTAGAAGGCATTGGCAAGTCCTCTAAATATATAAAAATGTACACCGAAGCTATAAAAGAAAGTCTTGCGGATTCAAAATCTGAGCTCCGTTTCGGCTCAGCGTTTTCCCTAATGAAAGAGAGGATGCCTGGCAAAAAGGACCTCGGCTTCGGATACACCAGCGTAGGCATATTTGAATTTGGCAAAAAGCGATTTGGCATAGTATATTTCGATGCAAACAACATGCTGCCTGGATTCAGGAAAGAAATAATAGCAAATGCAAGGGATAAATTCGGGATTGACGTAGAGGTGTGCACTACCGATACGCACGCCGTAAATTCTATTGCGTTGTCTGCAAGCAATGCACTCGGCAGGGAGACGAAGGCAAAGGAGATAATGCCGGAGCTTGACGCGCTCTTTGAAACCGCTATTAGAATGCTGGAACCAGTTAAGGTTGCACACGGTGCCTTCACTGTAAAGAAGCTTAGGGTGTGGGGTGCAGGGGCAGATGAGATGCTAAGGAAAGCAGGGAAGGAGGCAATATACATATTCAAGCACGTGGTTCCTATCTTAGCTGTGTGCGGCTTTGTAATAGCTGCGTGGGTAATATATATAGTCTGAGGAGTTGTGCGTGTTGTTGCTTGCAATAGGCGTAATAGCGTATTTCGTGCTAATACTTATGCTTGCGTATCGCCTTGCCGATAGCAACGACAGGCTGCGGTGGAGAAAACTGGCATCGCTTGTGGCCTTTGTCGCGCTTGGATTTCTCCTCTTCAGGGCCGAAGGGGCAAGCGTCACAACTGTGGCAGAGCTTATCCCTGGAATCTTGGTATTTAACGGAATAATATCTAATTATGGGCGGGTTCTTAACTTTGCATATATACTGATTAGCATAGTTTACATCATTTCTTCTTACGCAATGGGGATTTCCCTTCTTGAGCAGGCCCTCCTTTTCGGCATGCTTAGCGCCATTATGACTGTGAAAACGCAAAGGGGCACCGCTGAAAGCAGGCAGATTGAAGCAAGGAGGGACCTAATCCAGATAGCCGCTGGCGTAATATTCATATGTGCGTTCCTGCTGCTCCCGAGCAGTTCTGCTGACCTTATAGTATTCCTGGTGGTAATAGCCGGAATCCTGCTCATCAACTACGCAAGGGTCGCGGAAGGCGGGAAGCTCTCCGGAATGCTTTATAGCATTGAGCGAAAAAGCACACCGTTGGGGCTTGGCGCAATGTGGCTTGCTATTGGCACCCTCATATCCATCTCTTTTATACGGTCACCGTATGTGGTGGTTGCCCTCTCCGCAATGTTCATAGGGGATTCGATGGCAAGTATAGTAGGGATGGGCTACGGGAAGGCAAAGCTTCCGTATAACAAAAAGAAAAGTGCCGCCGGATTACTGGCATATTTCATCCCAACGCTTGCCATATCCTATTTTATTATAGGTTCTTTTGCCATTCCTATAGCCCTTGCTGCAGCTTTTGTAGAATCTCTGCCGATTAGCGTTGATGACAACTTTTCTGTTTCGCTGATTGTTACTGCGCTGCTGCTTGGCCTTGGCCACATAAGCGGAATTTTTCACGGTGCATAGCCTTCAGCTTTTGCAGTGATATGCCTGCTAATTGGGCTCAGAATTAATTCGCAGGCTTTATCCCTGCACCAAAAATGCAAAGCAATCCATGCATGATCATATGCCGGTGTCCCATACATCAGCAGAGATCCTCTCGGGCTTTACCGAGAGCGAGATAAGTGCATCTTTTACAGCCTTCACAAAGGCAGGAGGCCCGCATATATAGCATGTTCTCTCAACCACGTCTGGGGAATGGCGCTTTATCATTCCAGCATTTACATGGCCAGTTTCGCCATTCCACTTATCGCCAGGCTGCGGCCTGGTAACCGTTATAGTGGTCTTGAGTCCAAGCTCCCTTGCATATGCTTCGAGTTCTGGCTTCCTTATAATTTCTGTAGGATATTTTATGCTGTAAAGCATGTCCACGTCGTTTCCAGATTTTAGCGCTTTTATATGCCTAAGCATTGAGACAAAAGGCGCTATGCCGGTTCCCCCTGCAACGAAAAGGACTTTTTTGTTTTCGGAGGGGTCAAACCTGAATTGGCCATATGGCCCTTTTATGTAGTACCTGTCTCCGATGTTTGACTCCACAAAATGAGACGTATGTTCGATAGAGGTGCCCACATGAGACCTTTTAACAATATAAAACTCCATCTCGGCTGAGGACGGGTCTGAAGCTATTGAGAAAGATTTTGCCATGTGCTTTTTGTTTTCGGAGTCGATTCCTGAGATCATGAAGAACATGCCTGGATCAAAAGGAACAATAGCATTGTCCGAAGGCCTAAACCGTATAGTTAGCACTTCCGGTGTCTCGTCGATTTTCTCTGAAAGGACATATTCCTTTTCCACTATGGTGAGTGACTGGACCACGTTAAAACCTAATTAAACACAATGTTATGCTATTTAAACCTGACCAAGGCAGCGGCAATCGGCTTAAAAGGCATCCAAAATTGCTTTGCATTAAGTAACCCCAATGCCTTAAAATTTTGAGGCTACTTGATGTTTGTTACATTCTCAACTATCTTCTCAAACTTCTCCATCGATTTAATTATCTCCTTGAGCTTTGGGTTTATATTATAACCAAGATCATAGCCGCGCTCGGTCCTTATGTGCGTGGGCTGTAGAACATTAAGGTTCATTGAAAGGTTCCTCAAAGTTATAATCAGGGTTTTGCGGGTAAAGCTTTTTCCTAGTATAGTGTAAAGTTCACGCGTAGTCCTTGGTGCTTTAACCATAAGAAGCTTTAGGACAGCATAGTTTGGCTTGCTAAAAAGCTTTCTTAGAAGCCAAATCTCATCTCTTTCTTTCTCCATTTTTACCATATCGCACCAGTCTGCCCTTTTCGCGCCTAAATACGCAGCTTCCGTTTCTTTAAGCACGCTACAATTATTTTATCTGATTAGTCATCTTGCCAGAAAGGTATATATATCTTATTGTATATACTTATGTATACAATCATATATTTTAGTAAAAGGATTTCGATGGGCTATTTCGGGCTGATATCTGAAAGGCTTTTCAAGAGAAGCGCACCGGATAATCAAAATTTACCAAGCCGGATGAGCTTTGAAATTATTGACGGCTATGCCGGGGGTGAGGAGGTAGAAAGGATTGAAAGCGGCATAAATCGTTCCGTAGTTAGGTGCAACAATGCTTATATCTATGTGGTGGGAACAGAAGAAAAGATTGAGGGGCGCAGCCTAAAGGCGATGGGCCTTGCAAAGTCTGCAGTCATAGAGGAACTGGCGCGGTCGGAGCGGGAGATAACAATAGAGTTGCTTCCAATTGCCAAGTCAATAGCAAAGGAATCTCTAATAAAGCTAATTGACCCGCAAGCCGCAGAGAGGCTGTCGTTTTTCGTCGCGCATGACACTGTAGGATATGGGCCATTTAGCATATTGATGGAGGACAAGTCTAGGATAGAGGAGATAGAGGTAAACTCTACAGCTGCGCCTATATCAGTATATTTGTCGAAATATGGCAGATGCAGCACAAACCTCATATTTTTAGACCAAAACTCGTTTAAGCACAATATAAACAAGCTGGTAACTGCAAGCGAGAAGGAGCTCTCTGAAGATTCACCTATAATAGACGCCCAGGTCGGCGACGCGCGCCTGCATGCACAGATAAAGCCATATGCGGTCAGCGGCGCCGCAGCGTCAATAAGGATGGGTGGCAAAAAAGATCTTGGCATAGGCACGCTAGTAAGGGAGGGCACGCTAAATGAAGAAACTCTTGCTTATCTGTGGCTTGCGATAGACGCAGGTCTGAGCATTGTTATATCTGGGGCTCCTGCAAGCGGAAAGACCACACTGCTTAGCGCGCTCTGCGGACTTATTTCAGCTTCGCAAAAAGTAATTACAATAGAGGAGGAAATAGACGAAATTAAGCTGAACAGGTCATTTTCTAATGTGGTTGCACTTTATGGCGGAAAGTTTGGTATAACTACAAGGGAGCAGGTAATTAACGCGCTGAGGCTGAGGCCAGAAAGGCTGATCATAGGAGAGATAAGGGGCAGTGAGGCAAAGGATCTCTTTTCAGGCTCGAATCTTGGCATACCTTTCATAACTACAATGCACGCCAAGGAGGACCCTTACGGAGTCATTAAGAGGCTAATGGTAAGTCCCATGGATGTTGAAGTAAGAAGCATAAGCATGCTTGACCTGTCTGTACACATGCTGCAATTCGGCATAAACAGGAGGCGCGTGAACAGCGTTTGCGAGTACAGGTGGCTGAGCAGGGCCGAGACTTTTAGGGGTCAGGAAGTAGGCGAGGATGCTGTTGAAGTGGTAAAGCTGGTTGAAAATGGCGCGCTCGTGATACCAGAGCTTGCAAAATCAAAAGTAATCGCGCATTTCGGATCAAGCCGCGGATATTCAGCAAAGAAAAGCCTCGACGAATTTGAAAGGCGCGTAAAGTTTCTTAAGGCTACGATAGCGGCAGAGGCTGGAATCGATGCTCGTGGGCTTTTGGAGAGGTACAACAAAGAGTAGTGAAAAAATGGAAAGGAGCCTCATTATAAAGGTGTTTATTGCCTCACTCTTGTCTGCCAGTTTGCTTTGCTGGATAAATGGCAGCCTTTCCCCTGCCAGCCTTGTATTTTACCTTTCGATTGCCTTACCGACGTATTTTCTGTCAGCAGTTCTTCTCCTAAAGACTAAGGATGCACAGAACGAAAGCGCAATTAAGGACCTGTTTGTAGAAAGCTTGTATCTGGTCAATTATTACAGGTCAAAGGATACGCCTCTGCACAAGGCGATATTTGAGGCTGCAAACTCAGTAAATTTAGAAATAAGAAAATTACTTAATGAGATAGCAAACAGGGTAAGGCTGGGGGAGGAGTTCGGCGAGGCAATATGGGCTGCGTGCAAAGGGCGCGGGCTAAGTTTCATGTACGAAATGAGGGCGGCAGGAAGCGGGGAGCTTGACAGCATAGCACTGATACTTAGGCGGTTCGAATCTGAAAGGGAGGAAGCTGAGCTCAGGCGCAGCCAATCAATCCAAAGGTACGCTACTGTAAATATGTTTGTTTCAACAATACTGCCCTCTTTTCTTATCTTTGGCTTCATAGGGAGCAGCATACTGGCCAGGGCCTCTTTGAGCCTGCAGATATTTTCTGTTGTAATTGTGCTGATGCTTCCCTTCATCTATCTTTCAAGCAATTCTATAGAGAGGAGGATTTTACTTGGATAAAATTAATTGTGCGCTTTGCAGCATCCAAATAGCAGCAATAGCTTTGGTCTTGGCTTTAAGGCTTACGCCATTTTTGATACTTCCTGGCGCACTGACCATGTTTGCACTCAGAGTAAAAGGCGCTAAAAAGAATATAGATGCAGAGATATTGGCCTTTTCAGGAGAACTGCTTAGAAATTACACCGGAGGGCTGAAGCGCGCGCTCTTGGCAGCGGGAAAGCGCAAATACTCATTCAGGCAGCAGATAAATGAGATAAACGCAAGGATTAGGCTTGGGTGCGAAACTGCGTTAAAGCATGAGAACCAGCACCTGAACGAGCTTTTTGCAGTTTTATACTTGGGATTAGGCAGAGGTGTGGGAGTAAGGAGCGCGCTGTCGCAATTTGCAAGCAGGCTTGAAAGGCAACTCAGGCAGAGGAATAGGACAATGGCCAACTCAGGCGCAATGCGCTATGTTACACACCTGGGCATGTCCTTCTTCCTCCCGCTTTTCGGAGGCATTAGCTCTACCATTCTCACGGCCACGGGAAGCCTTATCGGCAACAGCCCAGGAATCGGCGCGCATGGTCTGCTCTATTCTATGCTTGCATACATATTCTCCGTGCTGGCTGTGGACGCATTTTTCAGCAATGGGCACATTACTTATTCAGAATTGATTTCCTCTGTGATTCCGGTCTTCTCAATATCAGCATTTGTACTCCTCGCCTCTGCAGCTTATGCAAGTTACGCTATATAGGTGTATACATGGAAAACGAAAAGAATACGAAAATAATGGGAAGGGTTCTAAGTGCGTTTGTGCCGTCTAGCGCACTAATTGCTTTGTGGCTTGCTAGGAGCAGAAAGGGCCAGGGGTCATTGGAGTATATAATGATGGTTGCAGCGGCTAGCATAGTAATAGTGCTCGCACTGGTCATGGTGGTGAAACTAAAAGCTGCGGTTCCTTCAAACGTCACTGTAAATGGGACTAGCACAAGCATAAGCAGCGCGATTTCGCAGCAATTGCAGAGGCTTTCAGGCTCAGTCTAGGCAATTTGTATGAAGGCGCAGATGTCGTTCGAGTTTATGGTATACTTGTCTATGGCAGGAATAGGCTTGCTAATAGGCATTGCTGCATTAGCCTCAAGGCTTCACTACGTGTCAAGCCAGATTGACAGCTACGCCATGTACCAATTTGTCAGTACAATAAACATGAATATTGAAAGCGGCATTACCTCTTTCAGAGCTTATATTCCTCATGGAGCATGCAATGCAACGGTGCACGGAAACATGGTTGAAAGCGAATATGGCACATTCTATCTAATAGGCAGGGCTAGTTTGGCCCCTGGGTCCCTTTGCCCCGACGGCGCTTACTTGAACATCTCGGCAGAATACTACAACGGCTCTTGGATGATATCATGAAAGCCCAGATAAGCTTTGAGGTAATGGCAAGCCTTGCTATCTCCCTTCTCCTAATCTTTGCAGCTGTAGGAATCATGGTGCACATGGCATACCTGCAGAATAGAAGCCAGAAAGCCATATCTGCATTCGTTAGAAGCGCGAATTCTTATTCGAATGCAATTGCAAGCTTATGTAATTGCACCACCATTGGTGATACTGCGTGATATATGCAGATCTTGCAATTGCGATGCCGCTGGCGCTTTCTGCACTTATTATAATAGCTGTGCTATCCGCTGCAAATCAAATCACGGTTGACAGTTCAATAGCCTATTTTACAAAAGAGCTTGGGCTTTACTCAGGGTCTCAGGTACTGGTAAGCTCCATTTACAGCATAAACTCCAATTATTCAGAGGCGCTTTCTCTTTTGGAGTACTACTCGAAACAGTACAACATGTCTGTTGGCATATACGAGTATGGGCTTTATTCCTGCCCTGCGCAGAGCGTATGCAGGATTGTATCTCTTTCAGGAAAAGAGTACGTAATGGTGGTTGGGTGAAAAGGCTTCAGGCATCTATTGAGTTTCTGCTTGTGCTAACTGCAATTAGCATACTGTGCCTTGGCTCTTTGTTGATGTTCAATAATGAGGCTGTGCCGCAATTTCACGCACTCGATGCGCTTAAATTGCAGAATTTTTCGGCCCTCCTGGGCTCTGAGAGCGCACCGTTGAGCGATCCTGCAATAGACTTTTATATGCCGTTAAATTCAACCGCAACTTACCAGAGCAGCTTCTATGTAATGCTTTACGGATGCGAATCTGGAAGTGCAGACATCGAATTAAACTCAAGTTCGATCGCCTTTTCTGAGAACCAAATAGCTATAAATTTTAGCGGCGTTTACACACAGCCAATTCGGTTTGTCCCCCTTGGTGCAGGATATGATCTACTCTATTTGAAATACGTTGTAAGCTGCTCTGGCAATGTCTTAACAGGCAGCTCATCGCTGCGAACTTATGCTGCACTGCCAGCACAGGCGTACCAGCAGGCTGGCTTATCCGCATCAATACAGGACAGGAATGAATCGTTGCTCTTTCCTGAATCCGAATCCTCCAGCATCTTTTCGCTAAGCCAGAAAAGTGCATGCACAATGATAAATTTCTGGGGCAATCCGCTAGGAATGCAGGCGCAGTGCGGAACAGCAAACGGTTGGGACTACAACATATTTTCCGATTACTGCTACACTTCAGGCAGCAGTTCTACCTCTACCTATTGCATAATTCCAAGGTATACAGGCTACAACATAACAACCCTTAACTACAGCAAGCCCGGCTATGTATATTCTTTCAAGCTGCTAATATACACGCAGCATGGCACATTGCAATCAAACATAACAAGCTTGCAAAGAAG
The DNA here is from genome assembly GCA_038881385.1 of Candidatus Micrarchaeaceae archaeon. Classification (GTDB taxonomy): domain Archaea; phylum Micrarchaeota; class Micrarchaeia; order Micrarchaeales; family CABMGC01; genus JAKAVK01. The sequence continues at coordinate 22,318 of JAVZPV010000003.1, forward strand.
CAATAATGTAACTCTTTACGGAAAAAATGTTGGCTCTGCTGTGGTTTACCAGGTCAGCGACAATTACCAGTCTGCAGAGCAGGCTTTCTTAAGCTGGGGCGGTAATTACATTGGAATTTCGGAAAGCAATCTGAGTTCATATGAACAGGCAATGGGAAACCTTTACAGCACGCTGAATTACTATAATGGCAGCTATATAAGCGTGAGCGCACAGTCAAGCATAAACCAGGCAATAGCCTATTATATGCACCAGGAATCAAAAATAGTTTCTAATTCGAAAAGCGCAATGCCTGAAGGCACAGTCAACTGCCGCTTTGCAAATGAAACTTACAGATGCCCTGCCTTGCCCCCGTTTTCATACATTATTAATGTTACGCTTGATCCGCAACTCGGAATAGGGGAACATTCCTTAAGTTTCCAGGGGACTATAGTAAACTTAAACTAGGCGATTTTATCAAAGCTCAACTTGCAACTCTAGAAGCAGTGCTGGCACTGCTTATTGCAATTTCTGTTGCTTCATACTTTGAAAGTTACATGGCTGCAATACCTAATACATTTTACCAGGGCAGGGCAAATCTTGCCTCGGATATTGCCGAATACGACTTTATTCACAACCTCAATTCAGGAGGGTATTCGTGCTTGGGCAATTACATGGAATATAACTCAAGCTGCATAATCCCTGTAATTCGCTACTACAACAGGATTTACGGGGTAAATCTAAGCATTGTTAACAAATTTTCAGTGGGTGGCGGAAAAGGGCCTGTTAATTGCTTCCAATACAACCTCTCGGGAAGTGGAGAAATATGCTTTGCTGGTGATTGAATGTCGTTTTATGGGCTTTTGCTTATATGCACTGCAGTGTTACTGGCACAGTATTCGTACATGGCGCTTTACTCGCTTTCATCAGCCAATTCAATTTCCTTTTCGTATGCCTCAAGCGCTAATTTTATAAAATCCCAGATCAGCCAACCCACGGCAGATTGTGCCGTAATCCTCCAGGCGGCTGGGTGGTGCATACCTAATAGCTAAATATTGCAGAATCCTGTAATGGCAATTGCAGTAACAAGCATCGAAATATGCATGTATATGCAGAGGCGGCTGGGGCACTTGTTTATTTAAAAATTGGGTGGCTCACTGATGGGTCTGCGGCGCGGGCTTTGAAGCTGCAAGGCACTATATATAATCTTTTTGCCTGCTCTGCGTGAGCAAGGAAATATTAAAAAAGGGCCAGTCAGCTATCTTAGTGTTTGTTTTCCATGCAATTATTGAAATTTTGGCTCGGACAAGACATATACCAGTGAGTTGCTGCATTGCTTACTGCACCTGGCCCGGCTTAACCTACTAATATCGGTTTGCTATATGAAAACGCTCGAAAGAAAACTGGCAATAACAATAGACGTGGACGGAACGCTGTTGAAATCAAAGGCAGCGGAATTTATTACACTTGCGGCGGGGATTTTAAGGAAAGACGAAGGAACCCTTGCGGCTAACAGATTCCCAAGGTTAAGTAAGCTTCAGGGAGTTTACCACAGACATCAAACTTTAGAAAGCGAAGCTCTAACCGGGCTCCATTTACTTGAAGAAACAGCTGCAAATCACAAAATCGGGGTTTCGTGCATACTTTTGTCAGACAGAGGCTCCCACCTCAGCGAAGCCACACAAGACAGTTTGATGAAGCATGGCATTGCAGGCTTCTTTGACGCGGTGATGCTTAACAGCGGCTTGCGCTCTAGAAATTGGAAAGCATCTTTTATTATTAAATTACTCGACAGCGGCTGTAATGTTGTGCATATCGACGACGATATGAGGCGTGCGATACAAATAGCGGAGCTCAATGGAATAAACGGCAAAACAGTATTTTCATATGTCAAGAGGAACATATCTACAAATAAAGCAATACTTCGTCTCTCAGGTATCGATAGCACGGAGATGCCGAATAATCTAGTTTTTGTCAATGGCCTAGAGGAGATGGCCAGGCATCTGATTTCATCGTTGGAATCAGGGGAATTATTGAAAGGACTAAGAAGGGCTGGCAGAGCTGTGCCTGGCAAAAGCATTGCAGGCAGCAGACGCAGCCTTGTTTCTTCACTCTGACTTAATGCGCCGCTTTGCGCATTTTGCTTTGCGGATAGGAAGTTGCCGGCAAATTGCTTGCATGTAAGCCTGTTACCTATGCAAGCCTTAGTATAGGTTAAATACCTTAAACCATCTTTTATAAGTTCATTGAATCAGGATTGCTATAGAGAATTAAGCTGCGGTGGGCAAAGGGTAACTGGAGCATGTACAAAAACAGCTATATAAAAGAGATATTTTACAGGCTGGAAAGGAGATATGGAAAAAGACCCCACACGAAGCTAGCCCACAGAAACATGACAGAGCTGTTTGTTGCAGTGCTGCTTTCACCACAGTGCAGCGACAATCAGGTAAACAAGGTCACCCCAGACCTGTTCAAGAACTATAAAAGCTTTAGTGATTATGCAAATGCTGACATAAGCGAGCTGACCAGCCGCCTGGCAGGCCTGAATTATTACAAAACAAAAGCCAAGCATTTGAAGGACGCAGCTTATATAATAAACTCAAGGTTTAACGGAAGGGTCCCTAAGACCATAAAAGAGCTTATTGAGCTGCCAGGTGTCGGGAGGAAGGTTGCAAATGTTATCCTTAACGAAGGATACGGCATAAATGAAGGAATAGCAGTCGACACACACTGCGGGCGCGTCTCAAGGAGGCTGCACTTAAGCAGAAGCGGCGATCCGGCAAAAATAGAGCAGGATTTATTGAAGAAGATACCAAGGGCAGAGTGGTATAGAACCTCAAACTTGTTTATAGAGCTTGGCAGGGATTCGTGCAAGGCAAGAAACAGGGAGTGCTACAGGTGTGCTTTGCTTGATATATGCCCTAGCAGGCTCAGGAAAAATTTTGGCCATAAGCTAATAAAATCCAATAAAGTGCCTAAGAAAGGAAACTAAGAAAGGAAATATTAAATAAAAGTTTAAATATAAGTTTTGCTTAATATAATAGCTAGAGCATATTTTGCATATTAATCGGTCTTTGTTGCCTCTGCGTAAGCAAAATGGCCGGTCCTGAGGCTGCATAGAGGTATGCTTTCCCACTGGCAAAATTATGGTTTAAGCATACTGGCAGTAACTAAGATATTATTAAAATTTCTAAGAGGTTATTAGTTGCCTGAAGCTTTTAGAACAAAAAACGGGATAGAATACAAACTTCCCAATAATTATTCAGAATTTTTTGAAGGCTTTTTTGAAGGGGTCAAAATTAGGAATAAGGCACGCAATGCATGGGAATGCGGCGACAAGAAGAATGCAAGGAAGTTATATAAAGAAGCGGCAGAAACTTTCGCAGATTGTGGTGCCCTGAGCGTGGCCGCAGAGTGCTTTAGGAAAGCACTAATGAAAGAAGCTGCCAGGGACATAGAAGAAGCAAGGCTTGAGCTGCTTCGCAACCCTGACTGATTTTTTACATTTAGCAACTTATTAGCATTTCTAAAATAGTGTTAGTTGTAGCTGCAAAGTGCAATTCTTATCCATTTTCGCTTGGTATCATCATATTTGGCGCTTTTACAAAGAGTTTATGTGAACTTTCCATGTACATGAAACTCTTTATTATTTGCAGGCTTTGAAGATCCTTTTCCATATTTGCGAAATAGCAACAGGTTTGCAAAAAGCTCTGCATTCAGAATTTTTGGAAGATGCCTTATTTTGGTCAGCCCATCTGTATTGAGCTAAAAAATTGCCTATTTTTTAAGGATTTATTCGTATAGCAGTTTATTGTACCAAACAGATGGAATACGTTATTTCTAATTCGGAAATATGGAAGGAGTTAAACTTGCATTGGAAAATTAGTGGAATCAAGGCAAAAAATTTTTTCCGACGACAAAATTATACATAAAAATAACCTTTTTTAGGCACTTTTCTTGCAATGTGGCCTTTTTTATTTGCATAGAAAATCGTGCGTCTAATCGAATCCTAGAGCAAAAATTAGAGCTGTACCTGTATTTGAGTTTCTTATTAAATATATGTTAGAATTTCCAATAATATCTTAGGCATATTGCATTACTGTTTGTCTCTGCGAATTTCCTTTATATCATACATTCTTGTATCTGCAGCCCTGATAAGATTGTGCAGGTCCCACACTTCGCTATATGCTGCGTGGCCTATAGAGGCACTTATTCCAGCT
>JAVZPV010000004.1:0-24537 GCA_038881385.1 Candidatus Micrarchaeaceae archaeon
ACAACAAAATTGCGCATTATGCAACGGTAAATTATGAATATATTGCTTACCAAAATGACTGCATACGCGGTTGGCCAAGGTTTTACGGAAGAGGAAGAATCTACCAAATATCTATAGGGGAATTCCGCGAATGCCTAAAGAGGAAGGCATGCACACATTTGGAAGTTGGCAGGTTTATAAGAACAACAGGCGTATGCCTGCATTGCGGCACAGTGCAGCATCTGGGCCTATCAGACAGAATGGCAATATGCACTTCGTGCCATTCGGCATTTGATATAGGCGTAGTCTCTGCAAATAGGATAAAGCAAGAAGGGCTTTGCCTAGGGAGCCTAGGCGAGACGCTCGCAGAGGATTATGCCTCTGCAAGTAGCATGCTCGAATACATAAAAAGCATTCCGCATGTGAAAGCAAGCATTGCCGTTGAAGTGAGAAGTCCCAAAGTTGCGGGCGAGGCAGAAGCCCCATCCGCATGGGCGGGGTAGTTCACTAAGAAGTTGCTGGAAAAACTAAAAGAACAAGGGTAATGGCATAGGAAAAGTTCTGATAATAGGGGCAGGCGGGGTTGGCAGGGTAGTTGCGCACAGGTGCGCGCAGTCTTCGGAATTTTCAAAGATAATGCTCGCAAGCAGGACAAAATCAAAGTGCGATGCGATAGCAGCAGACATCAAATCGAGGCTTGGCAGGAGAATAGAAACAGCCCAGGTAAATGCTGATGAAGTTCCAGAGCTTGTATCGCTCATCAATAAGTTCAAGCCCGACGCTGTAATAAACGTGGCCCTTCCTTACCAAGACCTTAAAATAATGGATGCATGCCTTGACACCGGAGTCAATTACCTTGATACTGCAAATTATGAGCCTCCAGAGGTTGCCCATTTTGAATACAAGCAGCAATGGGCTTACGATGTAAAATTCAAGAAAAAGGGGCTCATGGCTGTGCTTGGCTGCGGATTCGATCCGGGCGTGTCAAACGTATTTTCGGCATATGCGCAGAAGCATATGTTCGATAGGATAGACTATATAGACATATTGGACTGCAATGCAGGCAGCCATGGCTACGAGTTCGCTACAAACTTCAACCCTGAGATAAACATAAGGGAGGTAACCCAGGCAGTCAGGCATTGGGAAAAGGGCAAATGGATAGAGAGTCCCCCTATATTGGACCCCAAAAGCATACATTTCACATTCGATTATCCGGTAGTAGGGCCGAAAGAGAGCTACATGCTTTACCATGAGGAGCTAGAATCGCTTGCAAAGCATATCAAAGGGCTTAAACGGATAAGGTTCTGGATGACCTTCTCAGAGAGCTACCTTACATATTTAAGGGTCCTGCACAGCGTAGGAATGACAAGAATAGATGAAGTTGAATATGAAGGCAAAAAGATAGTTCCACTTCGCTTCCTTAAATCCCTGCTTCCAGATCCTGCAAAGATAGGCACAAATTATACGGGCAAGACAGTAATAGGAAACGTGATCTCAGGCACAAAGGAAGGAAAGCAGAAGTCAATATACATATACAACGTCTGCGACCATGCTGATTCGTTCAGGGAAACTGGCGCGCAGGCAATATCATATACTACCGGAGTACCTGCAATGATAGGGGCAATGCTAATGCTCAACGGCACCTGGAGCGGAAGCGGGGTATTCAATGTGGAAGAGCTCGACCCTGATAGGTTCATGGACGAGCTCAACAGGCATGGGCTGCCGTGGCAGGTTGCCGATTTCAAAGGCAGGCTTCCAAAATAAGGCAATAACCATGTCAGACCTTTTTCAAAGTTACTCGCGCGCATTCCCAAAGGGCGTTGTTGATAAGGTAGAAACACCGTGTTTCATAATCAGCGAACAGCTAATCAGGATGAACCTAGAAAGGCTACTGCGCGTCAAGAAAAGGACTAACTCAAAGATACTTCTAGCTCTGAAGGCATTTGCGGCATATTCAACCTTTCCACTGATAAGCAAGTATCTTGACGGTGTATGCGCAAGCGGCACGTTTGAGGCGAGGCTTGGCAGGGAGGAGTTCGGCAAGGAGGTGCATACCTATTCGCCGGCGTATTCCAAGAAGGATATCGAAGATGTGATAAAGTATTCGGACGTGATAATATTCAATTCAGTGGGGCAATGGAAAGAATACAGGGAGCGCATCAGGCGCAGCGGCAGGCGCATACAGGTTGGCCTCCGCGTAAATCCCGGGCTAAATTCGTCGCTGAAGATCGACAAGTATAACCCTACATTGCCAGGCTCAAGGCTCGGCATCAGCAAAGAGGAGCTCGAAGGCGAAGACCTGTCTGGAATTGACGGGCTGCATTTCCATGCGCTATGCGAGCAGAATTCAACCGAGTTGGCGCCTGTGCTAAGGTCCTTCGAGCGCTCTTATGGCAAATACATAAGGCAGATGAAGTGGGTCAACTTTGGCGGCGGCCACCACATAACAAGGAAAGACTACGACAGAGAACTGCTTATAAGGCTTATAAACAGCTTTAAAAGCAGGTATGGGGTCGAGGTGCATCTTGAGCCAGGAGAGGCAGTTGTGCTTAACGCAGGTGTTTTGGTCTCCTCTGTGCTTGATGTGAAGCGCGGCAGCCCCAACATTGCAATATTAGACACTTCAGCTGAGGCGCACATGCCCGATGTGCTTGCAGCCCCATACAGGCCCAAAATAATAGGGGCCGGAATGCCCGGAGAGCTTGGGTATACATATAGGCTTGGCGGCATGACCTGCCTGGCTGGCGACGTTATAGGCGACTATTCATTTGCACAAAAATTGGTTCCAGGGCAAAGGATTGTGTTCCTTGACATGGCCCACTACTCGATGGTCAAAACAACTACTTTCAACGGCATAAAGCTTCCAGATATTGCAGTACACAGGCTTAACGGAAAACTGGAAATAGTAAAAAAATTCGGCTATTCAGACTACAAGTCCAGGCTCTGAAGAAGCAGAGCTGGTTCCAGTGGGCGCATATCAGAATATTGTAAAACTTGTAAAACGAGCCGTAAAATAGGCAGTAGCGCAAATTGTGCGCTACGCATCAACCGCCTATCTTGAACATCTTTGTACCGCATACAGGGCAGCTTCCCTGTGTAGCCTTTTTCCCATTCTTCATAGTTACCTGCTTTGCATCCTTCATCTCACGCTTCTCCTTGCACTTAACGCAATATGCTTGTACCATTATATCGCCAAATACTCTATTGACTGCTTATTATAAAAAGGTTGCTCCGGCTGCGCCTGCCCAATAATCTATGCCTATTATGCAAAATCTGCTGGCTGTACAACCTCTGGCACAGCAACGCCTCTTTACCTGATGAGCCTATAAACCAATGCTGCTACAACAGCGCCTATGGCAGGGCCGATCCAGTAAAGTGGCCAGTTTGCTACAAAACCTGAGGCTACCATGGGCCCTACTGCCCTAGCAGGATTCATGGCTGCGCCGGTGAAATTGCCTATAGCGAGCACATCAAGCACTACGACAAGGCCCACGCCAAAGCCGCTCAGGCGCGGTGCATTCTTATTCATCTCTACGCTTAAGACCATCAACACAAGGAAGAATGTGGCAATAGCCTCGAAAAGCACTCCGTGCCAGAAGCCTATACCAGAAGCAAGGCCCGGCGAGCCGTAATGGACAGCAAGCCCAGCAGCAGAGGGATAGGCTATTACCAGGGCTAATCCAGCAGCAAGAGCCCCAGCAACCTGCGCTATCACATAGGCAATTGCGTCCATGCCTTTTATCAGCCCGTTTATCCACGCGGCAAGCGTCACTACTGGATTAATGTGGCCGCCTGAAATCTTCATAGAGAAGGCTATTGCAAGGGCAAGGCCTATGCCATTGGCTATGGCTATTGCAAGAATAGAAACATTGCCAAGCATTGCGTATTTAGCTGCAATTACCGAGCCTGCCCCAAGGAAGACAAAAAGGAAGACGCCGAGTCCTTCAGCAAGAACACGCTTTCCAAGAGTTGGACCTTTTTCCATAATTATACAAATGTGTGCGTAATATTTAAAACGCTTTTTCAAAAGTGAATTTCCCGCTCCAAACACGGATGCACTAAATTTTAAAAAATAATTAAAATTAATAAAAAATAATGCTACTTGAAAAAGTAAAAGCATAAACCTGAATGGAAGCTGCACTACCGCAATGCTTTATTAAGATTATCTGCCACTAACTAGTAATGGTGTGGTAAATGGCAAAAGAGTCAACATTTTGGCCCTTAGTTACGCTAATAGCTGTATTGCTTCTGGGAGCTGTTGGAATTGCCCTTGGTCTTCACAGCAACCAGTACCCAGCAAGCTCCGCAGGAACCGGAAATGTCAAAGCAAATTACACGATTACAGTAACGGCCACAGGATATGCTGCAGGCCAGCCATCGCAGGCGACGATGTACATAACAATTAACGGCACCGGCTCAACTGTACAGGATGCGGTTTCAAACGTTTCCTCAACAGCAAATGCATTCAATAAAACTATATACAAATATGTTAATGGGAACTTGAGCAATATACAAACTTCATCATATTACGTCCAAAAGCTATGCAATAGCACATATTACATTTCTGTGCCGCAGGAATACCAAGCATGCTCGTCAAATTTCCAATACCAGGCAGAGGAGCAGCTTATTGTGTTGATTCCAGACCAGGCGAACTTAAGCGCAGCGATAGGCAGCATTTCTGCCATACCAAATGTATATATAAACAGCATATATCTCCAGCTCTCAAACGCCCAGGCAGCAAAACTGAAAAAGGCGGCGCTTTCAGCAGCAATGGAAAATGCTACTACGCAGGCCGAGGAAGCACTTGGCGCAGGATATAACATCTCGATAGCCAACATATCTATAGACAATTACTACTTGAGATCGACGCCTTTTTACTACTCCGGCGCAGGGCCGGCAGTGCCATCCCCAATCATCTATCAGGGCACTAGCAGCGTTTCCGCCACTATAACCGTTTCGTTTTCATACGCAAAAGGCTAAATAAGCTGCGCTGCCAGTTTGAATCAACTGGATATTGGCTTTAGGCATCCAATTTCCGTGATTGCTCAAATGCCTTGCAGAAACCGGCTTTAAATTTTGGCCTGGAGCCCTCTGCAAGGCCAATTATCTGCGTGCAAAGCCAAACCCAGCAAACAGGCCCAGCAAATTAAGCGCTGTGCATCGCTTTTACTCCTTCTTTTCCGGCTTTACTGCAGGGAATGGTATTACTTCCTTTATAGAGACATTGTCAGTAAGTATCATGGCAAGTCTGTCTATCGCAAGGCCCATCCCTGCCGTAGGGGGCATGCCATACTCTATTGCCTCAAGAAAATCCAAATCGCTTGGCGGTGATTCATCATCGCCCTTTCTCCTTTCCTTTTCCTGCTCCTCAAACTTCCTCCTCTGCTCTATTGGATTTGTCAGCTCGGAATAGCAGTTGCCTTCTTCCTTTCCGGCTATGAAGAGCTCGAATCGCTCGCTGAGCTTCGGGTTGCCCCTTTTGTCCTTTGTAAGCGGGCACATGTATGATGGGAAATCGAGCACAAATGAGGGTTCAAACAGGTCAGGCTTTATATACTTGTCAAAAAGCGCGTCAGCAACGTGGTACGCGTTTTTTATTGCTATATTCAGATTTTCCTTTTCAGCTATAGACTTTGCCTCGCCGTCGCCCATCTCCGACACATCTATTCCGCACTTTTTCCTGAGTTCCTCAACCCAATATACCCTCCTGAAAGGAGGGCTGAAGTCAAGGCCCTTCCCTTGGTACTTTATTTTGGTGCTTCCAAAAAGGTTAGTTACTAGCCCGGAGAGCATCTTTTCTGTGAAGGACATGAACTCGCCATAGTCTTTGTAAGCCTCGTAGAACTCTATCTGCGTGAACTCCGGATTGTGCGTTGAATCTATATCCTCATTTCTGAAATCCTTAGAAACCTCATACACCTTTTCGAAGCCGCCTATAACAAGCCTCTTCAGGTAAAGCTCATCTGAAATTCTCAGGAATACTTTGGAGTTTAGTGCATTATACTCTGTTACAAACGGCTTCGCATTGGCTCCACCGTAAGTCGGCTGCAGCACCGGGGTCTCGAACTCCACATAGCCGTTGGAATCAAGGAAATCCCTTATATATTTAAGTATTCTTGCACGGAGTACCATGAAATTGCGGACATTCGGATTCATAATCAGGTCAAGATATCTTTTCCTATACCTTATCTCAGTATCGGTGAGCCCGTGGAATTTCTCAGGCAGCGTTGCAAGGGACTTGGCAAGCATTGTAAGCTCCTCAGCATCTACCGTTATCTCGCCCTTTTTTGTCTTAATGGCTTTGCCCCGAACGCCTACTATATCGCCAACGTCAGTCAGCTGCAGAACCTGCATGGATTTTTCATTGGCCGTGCCTTTGCGCGCTAGAACCTGTATTTTGCCGTATCCGTCAAGTATGTCAAAAAACACAAGGCCCCCCATCTCCCTGCGCTTTATTATTCTACCTGCAACCCTTACCTCTTTGCCTTCGAGCAACCCGAACCCGCCTATTATGTCAATGCTCTTATGGGTTGCAGAGAAAGAGTAAGGGTAAGGGTTTATTCCCATCTCAATAAGCTTCTTCATCTTTTCCAGCCTGAATTCGTCAGCCATCTCAAAACACGCTTTATATAATTTGATTTAGCAGTAAAGATATCATTGCCCGATGCAATTTATATCTGTTGCGTGGCTGTTTAAACCCATTTTCTGCATATCCAAAGGTTCAAGCAGCCTTGAAATAGGCTGTTATCCAGGCTCCTGCGCCTGCTGCTTTGGCTTTTTATTCCTAAGCATTATGTAAACAGCTGCTAGGATAAGCATTGCTGAGAAGGCAAGCATTGCAGTAACCGCCTGGCCGACCTCAGAGCTGCTTGCTTCACTCTGGTATAGAGCATTTGATCCTAAGCCTTCGCTTGCGTTCCTGCTGGCAGTGCCATTTGTGGCGTTTGCAAAAGCCGGCGCGGTAGACGCCCCTGCAGCAGTAGTTGTGGACGCGCTTGTAGTGGCCTTCAGTGAATTTGGGCTTAAATCGCCTCCTGAACTCTGACTTGCTGCATTCTGACTTAGAAGAGCCTGCGGTACACCGTGCTGTGATATGCTCTCGTTATAATTTAAATATCCAAGCCCCACTTTAATCTCACCGTTGGTTGAGCTTACATTCAGGTTCTTAGCAGCTTCCTGCGTGTCTATTCCAAAGTCGCCCACTACAGGAAACGGCACAAGTGAGTTTCCACTCAGATACCCTATCCAAAGCGTCGCATTGGCATCTATAAAATCTGCCACTTCTGCGTTGCCTTCGCCTGCTATTACCATCTCAGCGTCGTAAAAATTGCCGTCATACTTGGAGTTCGCCGGAGTCGGCGTCTGGTAATAAGGCGTTACCAGTATATACGCTTTTCTTGCAGGTATGTTGAAAGTTATATTGTCATAAAATACATAAGTTCCGTTTTGGTCATAGCCCATCTGCACCACAGGAACGCCACTTGAGATGCCTACCCTAATTACTGGATTAAAGAAAAGCGGGTAAGAGTATGCAGACACATTTGTTGAATAAGCGTAAAAACTATCGGAAGAGTTGACCATAGATACATTCCCATAGCCGCTTAACGTGCCGCTTGAAAGAGAGGCATTGGGCTCACTCATGTTCCATATGTTGTCTATGAGAAATCCTGTATGGTTGCTCGTATTCAGATTGTCAACATTCTGAAGCCAATAGTAGTACCTATTGCCATTTATTCCGGTTATGTTTAAAACCACATTCAGCTGTATCGCCGCGCCATAAGCAGATATGTTAGCAGGAGGAGTCATATTGTATGCAAGCAGGCTATCTATCCTTGAGAAACCAACTACTTCATTGGTCTCAACCTGATATGGGCCTGTGGCATATTGCACATTTACCAAGCCGTAGCTTACTGCGCCAACAGCTACTGGAGTGCTTGAATTAACCTCGTAGACTGGGCTTAAAAGCTGCGCATTTGCCATATTTGGCAGAACTACCGAAAGCACGACAAGGCAAAGGAAGGCAATCTTTGCATTCATATAAAAGCACTTTTCATTGAGCGATGTGCAGCCGCATTTATAGCTATACTTCAGCTACACTTATATTTACACTTATATTAATTCTGATATATTGAAGCTTTGCCGGCATATGCGCGCATAATAGCAGGCAGTTCAAAGGCCGGGTCTAGAAGCAGCTTAGCCAGTTCCTCCCAGTTACCCTGCCGGCACAGCAGGAAGAGTCAAAAAAGCAGAATGCGGGCCCGGGGGGATTTGAACCCCCGACTTACTGGTTAAAAGCCAGCCACTCTAGCCATACTGAGTTACGAGCCCGAGGCCTTCCTGCAACTATCCTCTTGCAACTATTTATAATAAAGCTTCGATTTTGGGTATTAATGTTGCTATCTATGTCACATATAATTGCGAGCAACTAATATTAAGCTAACTTACCATATCGATACATGGCCTCTGAATATCTGGCTATAATAGTCTTTGCAGCCATAGCTGTTCTTGAGCCGCTGCTCATGCTTCTTGCATCAAAGCTGATAAGGCGCGCTTCGAAGGAGAATGCAGTCAAGACGGGCAATTACGAGAGCGCAGAGGAAAGCTTTGGAACTAGGGCAAGCCTTATGGGAGAGTACCTTCATTATTTTCCAATGTTTCTGGCTTTCGAAGTGCTCATTGCAATAATGGCAATATGGGTGGCAGCTGCAAGGTCAATAGCTACGATAGTAAATTATGATATACTGCTTCTGTTTGTTGCCGGGTTTATATTCGAGATGCTCATTATACTGATTGCTAGGTTTGCAAGGGAGTAGGATGGATGTGGTAGACCATAACAGTGCAGAATTCCTGAACGCGAAGCAGGAGATGGACAAGCTTCTTATCGACTCGATGAAGAAAAAGGAGGTCAGGCCTAATGCAGTGTTCGGCAAGCTTTCAGAGCTGGTAAAAGCCATACCTCCTTCAGGCAAACTTGTCAGGTGGTCGCGGCGCAACTCTCTTTGGCCGCTTCAGTTCGGCCTTGCCTGTTGTGCAATAGAGCTAATGGACTTCGGCGCCGCAAGGATTGACGCTGAGAGGAAAGGTTACCTGCTATTCAGGGCCACTCCGAGGCAGTGCGATGTAATGCTTGTTGCCGGATGGGTTACAAAAAGCATGGTTCCAGAAGTGAAGAGACTGTACGAGCAGATGACAGAGCCCAGGCACGTGATAGCTTTCGGCGAGTGCGCAACCTGCGGTGGCCCGTGGTGGGAAAGCTACAACATAGTAAGGGGTATAGATCAGGTGCTTCCGGTTGACGTGTATGTCGCCGGATGCCCTCCAAGGCCTGAGAATCTGTTTGCGGCATTGATGAAATTGCAGGAGAAATTGGGTGGCAATGTTGAAGTGTGATCGCTCGGAACTTATACGCAGGCTGGAGGAGCTGAAGAATTCGGGATACGACTACCTTGTGAAAATAACCGCAGTAGACTATGAAAAAAATCTTACCGCGCTTTACTTCCTGAGGGACTTATCCTCAAACAAAGACGAGACGCTTGAGGTAGACCTTGATTACAGCGATGCCTGGCTTCCCACTGCAATAGATGTGCACAAGTCTGCGGACTGGTACGAACGGGAAATGATGGAGATGTTTGGCATAGAGATACGGGGCAGAGTCACAAAGCGCATACTTCTTGAAAAGTGGGATGGCGTTGAACCTCCGCTCAGGAAAGGCTTCGAATGGGGCAAGGATTACAAAACAAGTGGGTCTAGATGAGCATAACAAGGATAAATATAGGGCCTGTGCACCCAAGCACGCACGGCGTTCTGCACCTTATGGTAGATGTAGAAGGCGATACAGTAAAGAATGTTGAGCCTCACATTGGCTTCCTGCACAGAGGCGTGGAGAAGCTTGCAGAGACTAGGATGTACATGCAGTCTCCACCGTACATGGAAAAGCTGGACTATGTGGCCCCTCTCGCATACGACGAGGCCTATGTTGCCACCGTGGAATCTGCATTAGGTATTGAGGTAAAAGAGCGCGCGCAATACATCAGGTTAATAGAGCTGGAGCTGCAGCGCATAGCGAGCCACCTTTTCTTCCTCGGCGCTTTGTGCAACGACATGGGCCAGATGTTTACCATGTTCATGTGGGTGTTCGAGGACCGGGACCGCGTGCTGGATCTGCTCCAGGAGGCAACAGGCCAAAGGATGTTCTACGTGAACATGCGACTTGGCGGAGTTACACTGGACCTTCCACCTGATTTCACAGACAACTGCCTGAACTTCCTGCAGTATCTTGAAAAAAGGATCAGTAAGTACGAAAATTATCTTGAGAAAAACCCTGTGTTTATCGAAAGGACTAAAGGGGTAGGCATACTTGACAAATCAGAGGCAAAAAGCCTTGGGGTTACTGGCCCGATACTAAGGGCCTCGGGCATACCTTATGACGTTAGGAAGCAAAAGCCATACTATGTCTACGAGAAGCTGAATTTCAGCCCTGCGATTCAGCAAAAGGGGGACAACTTCGCAAGGTACAAAATAAGGATAATGGAGCTTTACGAGTCGATAAGGCTGGTAAGGGAGGCTTTGAGGCGCATGCCAGAAGGAAACGCCCTTGGGCTGCCTGTAAAGCTGATAGGCCCCCAGGCTAAAAACAAGGTGGTCACAGTAAGCAGGGAGTTGCCAAGGGGAGAATGCATGATGTACATGGTTGCCGATTCGCAGCGGCCTTACAGGCTCGCAATACGCTCGCCGTGCTTCATAAACCTGCATGCATTAAATTATCTTGCAAAGGGCCAGAGGCTCGCCGACCTTTTCTCGATAATGGGCACTCTCGACTTGGTAATGGCGTGCGTGGACCGATGATTCTATGTTGCTTTCAATAATATCAACATGGCAGGAATGGCTCAATCGGGGCAATCTTGCCTATGAAGGCATAGCCCTGCTCCTATACGCAATAGCCGTGCTGATAGTAATCTCGGTTTTTGCATACGTATTCGGCTGGGCGGAGAGGAAGCTAATAGCCAAGATACAGCATCGCCACGGCCCCACCTATGTGGGAAAATACGGAATACTGCAGAACCTTGCGGATCTGGTCAAGCTCCTTGCAAAGGAGCACGTCACGCCTGAAAACTCAGACAGGCTTCTTCTTGCGCTCTCGCCGATACTTATGCTTTCTATAACCACATTCATGATACTTCTGCTTCCATTTTCTCCTTCGCTCCAGGCCTCAAGCCTGGGCCTCGGCCTCCTCTTTGTATTCGTGCTTATAGCCTTCATGCCTATAGTGATATTCCTTGCAGGATTCTCCACGGGCAATAAATTTGCAGATATAAGCGCACAGAGGTCAGTCTTAATGCTTGTAAGCTACGAGATACCTCTGCTCGTAGTTGTCGCTTCTGCTGCTCTGCTCTCCGGCACTTACAACATAGGCGGTATCGTTGCCGCACAGTCCGGTTTGCATTGGTTCATAATTCTCATGCCGATAGGCTTCATTGTCTTCTTTATAACAATGATTGCGGAGATGGAAAGGCCTCCCTTCGACCTGAGGGAAGCAGACTCCGAGCTTATAGCAGGCTGGCTAACAGATTACAGCGGCCCATATTATGCTCTGGCCCTGTTCATCGATTACACCAGGATGTTTCTAGCAGGCTTGCTAATAGCGCTTCTTTTCCTTGGCGGCTGGAGCGGGCCACTGCTTCCAGGATTCGCATGGCTTCTAATCAAGGCATTCATAGTCGCTATGTTTACAATTGTAATCAGGGCCACTACTGTAAGAATGCGCATAGACAGGATACTAAGGCTAGGCTGGATCTGGCTTCTTCCCCTTTCATTAATAAACCTTATATTTGTCTATATATTGTTCGTGGTGTGAAATGCTTGGCCCTTTGGCAAAATCTATAGGCGCGATAAGTGAAAAGAGGTCTACGCTTAACTTTCCCGAAGAGAGGCAATCGTTGCCTGACAGCTACAGGGGAAAGCTCCGGCTTGACATGAGCACATGCATAAGCTGCAGAGCCTGCGAGCGCATCTGCCCGAATAAGACAATAACAATGGTAAACGTGATGACCGACAGGGGCAAGAAGGTCATGCCGCAGATAGGGCTTGAGAGGTGCCTCTTTTGCGCCCTTTGCGAGGAAGTTTGCCCGCCAAAATGCCTTACGCTAAGCAAAGATACCTCATTCAACGAGGTTACTGACAAGAGGGCGCTACTAAAAAGGCCCGAGGAGCTTGAGTGAGGCTATGGCCATTGGCGTTTACTACACAGTCTTATCCCTTTTCCTGGTTCTGACTGCCCTCTTTGGAGCCATGGTCTTCCTTCAGAGGCGGCTGGTGCATTCTATACTCGCCCTTACTGCAGCTTTCACGATGAGCGCACTGCTCTTCGCAATTATTGGCCAGCAATTTATCGCGCTCCTCCAGCTGCTCCTATTTGTCGGAGGCTTTTCAACATATCTTATGGTTTCACTTGCCAATGAGACCAAGGGCAGAAGATACATAAGGCTTGCATATTTTATCCCGCTCGCGGTGATCCTTGCAATTATGCTTTGCTACTTTGCTTTTGTCTCAGTCCCTCCTGCGGCGTCTTTGGGCACCCAGCCGATAAGCGCCACATTCCCAGAGGCGCTTGCCGAGTATTACCCAATATTTTACCTTATGATTGCGCTTCTCTTTTCTGCTGGAATAGGCAGCGCTCTCTTCCTGAAAAAATTTGTAAAACTGGTGTCGTGAGTGCTGTTTCCTTTAGCATATATATTTGCATTGTCTGTTACCCTGCTCGGCATAACGATAGCAGGGCTTGCATCAGAAAGGCACTTCATAGTCCTTATGCTCGGCATAACAATAACGCTCATGTCAAGCACTATTGCGCTTGTAGCATTTTTTGAATACAACTCTTCTGCACCGAATCCCGGAGCAATAGTTATGCTGATCAGCATATGGGCTGTTGCAGCAGTCGAGGTAATTACGCTTATGGCATTCTATATGTACATGAAGCACAGGGGTGCAGATTTCGACGTTTCGAGGCTTTCACAGATGAAGTGGTAGTCCATGAACGGAATAGAACCATTATTGTTGCTTTTGCCGCTCTTAGCCGCACTGGCAGCCTTAGCTTTGGCAAAGCCAAGCAGGAGGCTTTGGATAGCCGCCGCACTTGCAAGCTTCGCCTCTCTTATAATGCTGCATTTTGTAGCCTACTCTACCTATACCTTGCAATGGTTCTCAGCGGACAGCCTTGACGTGCAAATAGTCGCAACAGTGGCTCCTTTTAACATGGCCCTTCTTGCAATCGTCTTCTTCGTAGGAGGGCTCATATACGTATACTCTGCAGGGTATATGGACACCCTAAGCGAGCAGAAGCGTTTCTATATCGAAATGCTCGCATTCCAGATCTCAATGTCAGCATTTGCAATGGCAGGAAATTTCATCCTTCTTTTCATCGCCTGGGAGTTTCTCAGTATGCTCAGTTACCTGCTCATAGGCTTCTGGCATACGCGCGAGAAGGCAGTAAGGGCTGCAAGGCTTGCCATAACCACGGTGCTGATAGGTGACGTATCTCTGATAGCTGCAATTGTAATACTCTGGAACCTCTTTGGCACATTTACATTTGCTTCTATAATCTCCAACATGGCAGCGCTGTCAGGGCCTGCCGCATCCCAGCTCAAGCTGTATGTTGCATCGGTGCTGCTAATAATCGCAATCTTTACCAAATCTGCTCAGTTTCCGTTCCAGGAATGGCTGCCAGAAGCAATGGAAGGCCCTACTCCTGTTTCGGCATTCCTGCACTCTACTACAATGGTTAAGGCAGGCGTTTTTGCTTCGATAATACTTTTCCCAATATTCTCGGCAGCCAAGCTGCTTCCTGTGCTTCTTGCAGTCGGCCTCGTTACAGCAGTTATAGCGACGCTAAATGCGATCAGAGAAACGCACGTAAAGCGAGTTATAGCCTATTCAACTGTACAGGAGCTCTCGCTCATGCTAGTGGCGGTAAGTGCCGGAGCTCTTGTAGCCGCCGTATACTTTTTCATAGTACAGAGCTTTTACAAGGCCCTTCTCTTTTTTGCTGCCGGCGACGTTATGAAGGCAACGAAAAAAGAGTCAATAACAGAGATACGGGGCCTAAAGTCTAACAGGCTTCTTTATATCTCAACCCTTTTCGGCGTCCTATCGGTTGCTGGCCTAGTGCCATTCTCAGGATTTTTCGCCTCAGCAGGCATAGATTCTAGCCTATCTGGTAACCTTCCCATATACGCGCTGATCTCAGCAATAAGCCTGGGCACAAGCTTCTTCATTTTCCGATGGTTCATAATGATCTCGCTGCCTGATAAGGGAGATTCAAAAATAATAATGTACAAAGGTCTCCCTAAGAGCATGGTCCTCCCAGCTGCTATACTTGCGGCATTTACCATAGCAAGCTCAGCAATAATTTTTTACCTGAACTCGTTTCTGAATCCTGTAGGGCTGCAAGCAGCGCCCTACATGCTCTCTTCGGCGCCTTTTCTGATTAAGCTGCCGGACCTTGTGCTTCTTACTGCATTGTTTGCTATCGGTGCAGCTCTTGCCATAGCATTGTATTCAAAAGGCCAGTCAAAGTCGCATACTCAGAGCATGCTGGGTTACAGCCATGGGCTTTTTATCATCTTCTATGACATGCTAGCGAAGTTCGTATATGAGATATCTGAGGGCATAGTCGCTTTCGACATTTATTTAAGCTCAGCCTTTGACTGGATTGGCCACTTCTTTGTTCTTGCCGGCCGCGGATTCAGGAGAGCTTCGGTGGGCAGCATAAATCCGTACGCCTTCATATTTGCAGTAGGCTTAGCGGCAATATTCGCTCTTGCATTACTGGTGGTAAGATGATACACATTGCGTTGATTCTAATGGCCCTTGCGGCGTTCCTTGCCGGAGGCAATATAATAGCAAGGCTCACAAACAGGGTCAAACCACATTTTGCATTTAATTCTGCAATGCTGCTTATTATAACGCTGATTGCAGGCTACATGCTACTCGAAGGTGCAAACGTCACAGTCTTAGGCCTGGTCTCAATTAATCCATTCTCATTGTTCTTCGTATTTATGCTTACTTTGGCCATGTTCATGGTCAATGTAATAGCATACGAATATGCCGGAAGGTTTGGCGATTTTGCCGTAATGGCTTCATTCTCAATGCTTGGTATATACGCAGTGGCCTTTGCAAATTCGCTAATCACTGTGTTCCTCGGGCTTGAGCTTGTTGTAGTGCCAACTGTATTCATAATACTGCTCTCAAGAAGGAGCCTTGAGGCCGCCACAAAGCTTTTCATAATGAGCGCGCTTTCTATAGCGCTGCTCTCATTCGCCTTCGTGACTATATACGGAAGCACAAACACATTTTCTTTGGAGAGCACGCAGCAGTCCGGCCTGCTTTTGTTCGCCGCTGTTCTTTTCATAGCCTCAATAGGGTTCGAGGCCTCGATATTTCCGTTCAATGTTCTTATACCTGATGTCTACGAAGGCTCGCCATCATATGCAACAGCGATGCTCGGCGGCATAAACAAGAAGGCAGGCTTCATAGTGCTGATACAGCTTATGATACTTGTTTTTGTTTCTGCAAAATCTGCATTTATCATAATAGCGGTGCTTTCAGTGCTAACTATGCTATATGGAAACATAGTCGCAATAATGCAGCGAAGTTTTAAGAGGATGCTTGCATACTCATCGATTTCCCAAGCTGGGTATATGATGATAGGCATCGCTGCAGCCACGTCGGCGGGCATAGCAGGCACCCTATTCCAGATTTTCGCCCATGCATTCATATTTATAGGCATCTTTGCCATAGTCGCCTGGCTTGAATCAAGGAACAGAAAAGAGATCGATGACCTGATAGGACTGAATCAGGAAAACAGGCTGATGGCAGCAGGCGCCACCCTTTTCATGCTTTCCCTGATCGGGCTGCCATTTACTACTGGCTTCGTTGGCAAGTTCCTGATTTTCCTCAGCGCCGTAAACTCCGGCCTGCTATGGCTTGCAGTAATAGGCATAATCAACACGGTAATATCGATATATTATTATGCAAGGCCTATTATGGCAATGTATACTTCAAAGCTGGATTCCGAGCCTGTAAAGCCTCCCCTTTCTGTTTTATTTGTGGTTGTTGCATGCATAGCCATAACCCTGGCAATAGGCATATACCCGCAGGCGGTTATTCAGATGGCTGCTGGCGCCTCAAGCTACCTGTTCCAGGTAAAGGCAGGATAGGTTAAAATAAGGGTGGTTTCTAATGTATTATTATGCATGCCATAACCCGCGCAGAAGTGGTAAACGCGCTGAAGGAGTGCGTTGACCCTGAAATAGGCATAAATATAGTTGACCTAGGCCTTATACACTGGATAGGAATAGACAAAGACAACAATGTTACGCTTAGGCTGACAATGACAAGCCCAATGTGCCCTGTAACAAGCATAATACTTGCAGACGCGCAGCTGAGGCTTGAGCATATACCTGACATAGGCAATGTCAATATCGACCTTGTTTGGGAGCCTGCATGGATTCCTGAAATGATTGTCGAAGAGGTAAGAATGAGCATGCAGGTCTAATCAGCTTTTGCTTCTCAAACGAGCTATCATTTTTCTTAATTCTGAAATCCGTTGCCTGCGGAGCTTCTGGAGCCTGCTCTGCCCTAATGCTTTACACTCTATTCTTTGAAGAAGTACTTTTCGAAGTTCCTTATGTCCATCTCTGCCGTGTCCACGTCAGAAGCGTGCACTATGTTTTCGCAAGCCCTCTTCTCTATGTTACCCCTGTATATTGAATCAATACCAAAATCTCCCCGTATTGTACCCTTCGGCGAAGCAGCGGGATCAGTTTTTCCTACTATTGCGCGTGCCTCTGACACTGCATCCCCATCTTTTTCAAGTATCATTGCTATGACATCTGAGGAGGTTGCATAAACCCTGTTCCATTTGTTTAGCTGCCTGCCTATCTCAATTGGCACTTCCGTTCCGAAGATTTCCTTTACCTTCTCCCTTTCCCCGCGGTCTGTCATTGCCTGCAAGGTCTTTTTGCCCATGCCCTCAAGCTGAGCCTGCGAATCCTGGTACAGCAGCTCGGACAGTTCTTTCGAGATTCTGCCCTTCCTTATATTGACTATCTTGAAGCCTGCCTTCTCGAATCTGTCTATTACAGTTCCTACCAAACCACGCTTTATTCCATCCGGTTTCAGAAAAATAAGCTCACGGCTCATACACTCACCATTACATTATCGATTTTTATATTAACTTGTCTATTTATAAAAGTGAGCCAGGAAAGCTTCAACCAGCAATCTTAAGTTGGAACAGTCCTGAAAAAGCAGCAAACCGATTAAGGTGGAGAAAATGATAAGGCAGCCTATAATATGCGTAATGGGTCATGTGGATCACGGCAAAACCAGCCTTCTTGATCGCATAAGAAGCACAACCATAACTGCAAAGGAAGCTGGAGGCATCACGCAGCACATAGGCGCAAGCGAGGTTCCGCTTGATGTAATAAAAAAGATCGTCGGGCCTCTAATCCAGAAATTCGGCATAAATATTACTATACCGGGCCTGCTCTTCATAGACACGCCTGGGCATGAAGCCTTCACAAACCTCAGAAGGAGGGGCGGCTCGGTCGCAGATTTGGCAATACTCGTAGTTGACGTAACGAAAGGCTTCGAGCCGCAGACATATGAGGCGCTTGAGATTCTGAGAGAGTACAAAACGCCTTTCATAGTTGCAGCGAACAAGGTAGACGCCATAACTGGATGGAGGCCACAGCCAACTGTTTCAATAGCCGAATCGATAGAAAGGCAGAGCAGAAGCGTGGTGGAGGACCTTGAAGCCAAAATATACGGCGTAGTGGGCAAGCTGAGTGAGCTAGGATTCAACAGCGAGCGTTTCGACAGGGTAAAAGATTTCAAAAGAGAGGTAATCATAGTACCGGAGAGCGCCAAGACGGGCGAAGGCATATCCGAGCTGCTTATGTATGCTGCGGGCCTTGCGCAGAGATTCCTTGAGCAGCGGCTGCAGATAGAGGTTGCCGGACCTGGGAGAGGCAGCATAATCGAAAGGAAGGAGGACAAAGGGCTTGGCACTACAATAGACATAATTCTCTATAACGGAACCCTAAAGGTGAACGACACAATAGCCTTTGCCACCAAGGGTGGCTTAGGTATCACAAAGATAAAGGCCCTGCTCAAGCCAAGGGAGCTTCAGGAAATGCGCGACTCCTCAAGTAAATTCTATTACGTAGACTCGGTTAGTGCAGCTTCAGGCGTAAAAGTCAGCGGGAGTGGACTGGATGAAGCATTGCCTGGCTCGCTTGTTCTCTCTACTGAGATACCAAATTATGACAAGGAGATAAAAGCGGAAATAAGCGAGGTTTTTGCAACCGACAAGACTGGCGTTATACTGAAGGCGGACAGCATGGGCAGCATCGAGGCCCTTTCAAGGCTTCTTAAGGCTGAGAAGATAAACATAAGCAAGAAGGAGATAGGCAAAGTAACAAAACGCGACCTCCTAGATGCGTTCTCGATGAAGGCTGAGGACCCATATGGCGCGGTTGTTTTGGCATTCAACGTCCCGGTTGACGATGAGGCAAGAAGCGAGAGCGAGGCAACCGGAATAAGCATAATAAGCAGCAGCATTATCTACAGCATAATAGACGATTACAAATCGTGGGTCCAAAAGGAAAAGGATGCCGAAAGGAATATGCTAGAGAAATCCCTTGTCTTTCCAGGCAAGATAATGCTGCTTCCGAATAGTGTTTTCAGGATATCCCACCCTGCGGTGTTCGGGATAGAGGTGCTTGCAGGAAGGATAAAGCCCGGTTACCAGATGATGAATGCGAACGGCGTGGTAGTTGGCAAGATAAAGGAGATACAGGATAACGGCGTGAGCCTGCAGGAGGCAAGGAAAGGAAGCAGCGTTGCTATCTCTATGGAAGAGGTAACCTATGGCAGACAGATAAGGGAAAACGACCTGCTTTACACTTTCATGAACGACGAGAACGAGAGGGCGCTGCGCCACAAGTTTGAAGCTCTACTCGATCCGGAATCAAAGGAGCTGCTTGAAGCAATCTCTGAAATAAAGGAAAAGGCGCGGATAACTAAGTGATTCCAAAATATCTTCAGGTAGAGCAGCCTGCAGATAATGTCATCCAGGTGCATCCTGAGTTGCTTGAGCAGTAATTGCCTCCAATGTCTTTGTTCAGGCTTGTGCTGTTTCTTGCACCCATGGTGCACGAAATGCCACTCGTTTTGCCTACTAGCCTGTTGTGTCCCACTTGGTCAAGGCTGGATCCTACCATATAAAGGCCGACGCCTCCGGTAGCATTGTTGCCGTAAATAGTCGACTGGGAATCGCCAACAAGGTAAATGCCTACTCCTACATTGTCAAACCTGCTCCCGTTTACAGTGTCAAAAGAGGTCCCCTGCACAAACACGCCGTAGGAAGCATTTATTATTGTGTCATTCAAGGCCATTTGCGACTGGGAGCCAATGAATGTAATTGCTGTGTTTGCGGCTGCAAATGTATCGTTGACAATTTTTGTATAAGGAGCTTTGGAGATTATTGGGTCTGTGAAGTTCACAAGGACGCAGTTTTCTATAACCACATGGCTTGCGTTTATTACTTTAGCAAAGGTCCCGCCGTTCGAGGCGTATATAGTATGTCCATTGCAATTTATTTGCGTGTTTCCTGCCGATTCGTTAAGGCTGTTGAATATCGTATAGCATGAGTTTCCACCTGCCCCATACGTGTACACCTCATCTGTAGAAAGCGAAATATACGAAGCGCTGTCAAGCGCCGCGCACTGCGAAGTAAGCGTCGATGTAGGCAGCGCTACAAGCCATTTGCAGCCTACCTTGTCAAGCCCTCTGTTTATGCCTCCGCTGTTTGCATATACCGAAGAGGAACTAGGCGAACAGTAGAAATCATCAGGCAGATTGCCACCGCCTGTGTTATTAGATACAAGATTGTCGGTCGAGTTTATGAACGAAAATCCATAGCCCTTGTTTCCTATAGCGCTGTCGAATGTAATTGAATCTTTTGATGCGCCAAAAAAGGCAAACCCTGGAGAGCCTGCCCCAAGGCCGTATTCAGATGTGCTGTTTTCTATTATAGAATTGGTGACATTTACAAAGTTGAATCCATGCCCATTTGAATATGTTGAGTTTATTCCAAAAATGACATCCTTAGCGCTGCTGCTTATATTCAGCGGTGAAACTGTGCCGTTTAGCGATATATTATGAAGCGCAATGCTATTCGCATCTTTTATCAGGATTCCTACGCCAGCGCTGTAAATACTGCAGTTGCTTATGCTTATTCCGGAGAAGCCAGAGTCCTCGAATGCAGTTGTCCCTCCCACTCCGTATATGGCATGGCCTCTGCAATTCAGGTTTACGCCGCCTGAATTGAAAAGGAAACAGGTACCGCCATTAGAAATTATGTTGCTTGAAACCGAGTAATTTCCTGGAGATATAAAAGTAAAGCATGAGCTTATAGGCCTTACATTCTGGTAAGGCGGCACGTATGATGCGCATGTAGCTGCAGCCCACCTGCAGGAAGTGCTTCCGCAGGAAGTCCTCTGTATTGTCTGGGTTCCAGAGACATAAGACGCAATACTGCATGATAAGTCCTTCTTCGAGTTATTCACAAACGCATCGTTTACATAGATATTAGAGCCTGTATTTCCTATTGCCGCGCCATAGCCGTTCCCTTTAGCATTGACGCCATTAAAAGTTATGCCGCTGGCGCTATTAAGTATCAGCCCATAATTGTTTGATGTGGCATTGATATTTGAGAGGGCTCCAGTGGTTACATTTTGCAGAAATATGCCGACCTGGCCGTTGTTTGCATTTATATTAGTCATATTTAGGTTGAATATATGTTCAAGCCCTACGCCATAGCTGTCATTTTTAAGGACGCAATTCTGTATAGTTACATTATATAATCCCCCTGTTTTGTTTGAATATATGCCATATCCTGCATTGTAGACGGAGTTGCCCTTGCAATCAAGCTTAACATTCGGAGAGCCTATGATAAGGCAAGCAGCCTCAAGAGGATTCGAAGCCGAGGCGTTGACATAATCAAGCACATTTAGGCTCCTCCCAAGATAGTAGCTGCCTGGCGATCCGAGTACACCGCATGCGTTAATTGTTCCTGGTTGCAGCACAGTCTTGCTGATATTGTATTGCTGGTTAACAGTCGAGCAGCGCGCAAAGCTGCAATACTGGTTAATGATACACGAAGACGAAGAAAAAGCACTTGAAGAGCGTATTCCAGAATTGCCAACGCAGTATAAGTCTACTGGATTGCTTATGAATGAGTCTCCTGCAAACTTGTTGCCGCTTGAGTTTACTACAATGCCATAATAGGCGTTGTTCTGCGCTATTACTCCTATAACTGTTGTATTGTCGCTTTCCTGCAGGTTTATGCCACCAACGCTGCTCGAAGCGCCAGAAGCATTGTCATGGTAAAGGTAATTATCTGCAGATCTATTTAAGAAGATGCCGCTGATTGTCGCATTGCGTGCGCTGCTGTTCGTGAGGTAGGAGAAGGAGCTTCCATCCATGTATATGTCATATGAGAACTTGGATACATCTACTCCTGTAACCGTAACATTGCTAACCTTCCCGACCAATATGCCGTATGAATAAGGCGGCGTGGATACATACGGCCCATTGCCATGAATTCCATTGCCGTTTCCTATTAGCCTGACGTTTGAACTGGTTATGTCTATGCAAGGCCCGTTCTGTATATCGGTGCTTATGCTCTTGGTAAGATAATAAGTGCCTGGTTTGCTGATTGTAGTGCAGGCCGAAACTTCGGACAATGAACCATAGACGGCAGTGGTAGTAGCAGCAGGCCCTTTAGCGGCGTTAGGCTGTGTTAATTTTATTGCAAAATAGCCTATAATGGCAACCACAGCCAGGGCTATCACTATCTTCAGTGCGCGCCTGACTGCTATTTTCTTATCTATTTTTTCGATCTCATTTTCAGCAATGCCTGGTTCCGAGCCGCTGGCAACGCCATTACCGCCAGTCGGGCTGCCGTAAGAAGATGCGCCTCCTTGTGTTTTGGCCGAACCTGGAGAAGGCGAAACTCCAGAAGGCTCATTTCCTGCCTGGGTACGAAATGCAAACAGATTGCTCATGTTATACATACCAGATGCATCTAATTGTTTAAATTTCTCAAACTGTATAAATTTACTTGCAGTATTCGCATTTATATAACTTCTACCAAGTTAAATATACACGTTTTTAATACTGCATTCTGTATGCCCCGGTAACTCAGTTTGGCAGAGTGCGAGTTTCGTAAACTCGAAGCCGAGGGTTCAAATCCCTCCCGGGGCTTGTATTGTAGTTTATCATGCAAGTTTTTGGCAATTCAAGCAGAAGATTCAAAACATCCATTTTATTTGCTGAATTAGGCCAATGTGACTGTCAAACTCCCTCTTGCCTTAATAAATTGCGTAAGCATATTGTGCCATCCAATTAGGCCAATGCATAGGTAATTTAAGATTTTGCTGCGATAAATTACCGCTTTTAAATTAAGTATGCTAAAAGAGCCTAAAATCTTGCTTTGCAAGTGCTTTTGCCTATGAGAAGCGAAGAACAGATAATAGAATATTGGAAAAAAGAAAGGATACTCGAAGCAGTGCGAGAAAAGAACAAATACGGAAAAGTATTCTATTTTCTCGATGGCCCGCCATACGTCACAGGCGACCTGCATCCCGGCCACATATGGGTCAAGTCACTCAAAGACTTATTTGTGAGATACAAGCGTTATCGCGGATTCAATGTTATAGACAGGGCAGGATATGACGTGCACGGGCTGCCGATAGAGAACAAAGTGGAAAAAGAGCTTGGAATCACTTCAAAGAAAGAAATTGAGGCCAGGATAGGCGTAGAGAGTTTTGTCAAGGAATGCAGGAGCTATGTGGAAAGGTATGTCAACCGCATAGATTCAGATTACGAGAGATACGGCATCTCTTTGAACTTCAAGGATCCATACCTGCCCTATACAAACGAGTACATAATATCTGCATGGGGCCTTTTCAAGGCTGCTTCGGACCGCAACTTCCTCTACGAGGGTAAGAAAACCCTGATATACTGCCCTCATTGCGGTACCCCGCTTTCGCAGGGCAGCATGGAGGTCGAGTATAAGGACGATGACGATCCTTCAATATTTGTTGCTTTCAAGGTTGACAAGCAAAAGTCGAAGCCGAAGGTTGACCTTGGCCAGAAGGAGGGCGACCTGTATCTGGCCATATGGACAACCACTCCATGGACTCTGCCTGCAAATATGGCAGTTGCGGCAAACCCTAAGGCTATTTATGTAAGGATAAGGCTTGGAGAAAAGGAGTTTATCCTTGCAAAGGACAGATTGGATGCATTTTCAAAGCAGGTAGGAGAGAGCCTTGCAGTGCTAGGCGAATTCTACGGAAGCCAGCTTGACGGGCTTTTCTACATAAATCCCCTTGAGTCAAAGGTGGAGAAGCAGAAAGAGTTCAGGAAGTACCACAGAATACTTTTTTCAGAGGATATGGTTTCAATGGACGAAGGGACAGGCCTTGTCCATATAGCTCCAGGAAACGGGGTTGAGGACTATAACCTTGGAATTAAGAACAATGTGCCTGTTTTCTCACCTATAAATCCAGATGCTTCATACAGCAGCGAAGCAGGGGCATATTCAGGAATTACTGTGCCTTTCGATGCAAATAAGGCAGTTCTAAAAGACCTCCAGGAGCTCGGAGCCCTTGTCAAAAGCGGAAGCATACGCCATAGTTACCCGCACTGCTGGAGATGTGGTTCAAAGCTTATTTTCATGGCCACTACCCAATGGTTCTTCAATGTCCAAAAGATGAAAAAGAAGCTGTTCAAGGAGAATGAGAAAACCAAATGGCATCCGGAAGAGGTTAAGGGTTGGCAAAACGCGGTGCTTTCCAATTCTCCTGACTGGACGGTGTCACGGCAAAGGTACTGGGGCATACCTATGCCTATATGGAAATGTGCCAACGGCCATATGGCAATAATAGGCTCGCTCGATGAGTTGAGGCATATGGCTCAGAATGCTGCAGAGGTAGACGCACTGAATGACCTGCACAGGCCATATGTTGACAAAATAGCGCTCAATTGCAAGGAGTGCGGAAATGCCATGGCTCGAATTCCAGACGTTTTCGATGTGTGGTTCGATTCCAGCTGTGCCTTCCAGGCAAGCCTCACAAACGGCCAGCGCGGAAAGTTTATTCCGGCAGAGCTGATTGTAGAATACGTGGAGCAAATAAGGGGATGGTTCCAATACATGCTGAAACTCGGTACCATGGTATACGGAAGGAGGCCTTTCAACAACGTTGTAGTACATGGCATATTATTCGGAAATGACGGAAAGAAGATGAGCAAGAGCTTGGGCAACTTCAGGCAGCTGTCTGAAATGACCAGGGTATTTACCGCAGATGCCTTTAGGCTTTGGTGCCTAAATTACAACCCCATACTTAACAGGAATCTGAACGATGCAGAGATCAGGGAAAACGAAAAGGTTGTCACGATACTCCGCAACGTATCGAACCTGCTGTCAGAATACCA
>JAVZPV010000005.1:0-18301 GCA_038881385.1 Candidatus Micrarchaeaceae archaeon
CAGCCATCTTGCTGCAAAAGGATATGTCAAGTACCTGTCGTCTATGAAAGCCGCCACCCTTCTCGAGTCGCTTGACCTTACCTGCACGCCCCCCGTTTTTTGGAATATTTCAATCGTGCTGCCTTCAGTTACAAGACCTGCGCCGTCAGTAATGAAAGGCTCTATCGCTATGACCTGGCCCTCCTCCAACTCGGTGCTGTCTCCGTTATCATAATTCGGTATGAACACCCCTGCGTGGAGCTCATGCTGCTTTATTCCGTGCCCGCCAAGGTTTTTTATGGCCGCGAAGCCATTTTCCTTCGCAACCTTCTCTATCTCCCTGCCTATCTCGTTTACGCCTCTTCCTGCTTTTACCATACTTATTGCAGTTTCAAGAGCCTTTTGGCTGGCCTCAACCAGCTTGCCGTAAGCCCCTGACAGGTCTACAGTCAGCGCGCAGTCGCCAAGGTAATGGCCTTTCCGCGCGCCTACGTCAAGTTTGACCAGGCCCTTCTCAGGCACCGCAGATAGATCATCAAATGCGGGGGTGTAGTGGGCGGCATTGTCATTTATTGAAATGTTGACCGGGAAAGCGAGGTCAAATCCAGCTGATCTGATGTGTTCCTCTATCATATTTGCAATCTCAAGCAACAGCGCTCCGGGCTTTATCAGGCCCTTTCCATATTCCAGCGCCTCGTATGACGCTTTGCCTACAGCCTTTGCGGTTTCATAATCATATGCCATGCTGTACATGTTTACAACCTTTTCTGCGAACCGCCTTGGGATAGCTCTTCGCCTGTGAATCCGAGCTCCTTCAGTATTTTCAGCGTAGCAGGCAGCACCTGGTTTTTAATATAATAATCAGGGTCATAGTCCTTTGCAAAGTCCTCAAGAACAGCCTTGTCTGATATCGAAGAGCCATTTTTCGTTATTATATAGCCGATCGTTGAGCCCTCCACCTGCTCCCTTGTCTTTAGGCCTTCATTTACAGCCTTCTTCGCAGCCGCGAGTTCAGGAGATTTTGCGTCATAGCTGTCAAGCTTCTTCCTCAGCTGCGTGTATATTACCAGATCTTTGAGAGGCACCTTCCCAGATCTGAGGCTTCCGATAACCTCCTTGACTATTGAAACCGCCTTCTCCTTGCTTCCCTCATGCAGCACCGCCTCAAGCACCTTCTTCTGTGCGTCCCTTGCGATGAATGACCAGTCCCTTCTAACCAGCTCAAAGCCCTTTATCTTTATCCTCCCGGATTCTGAGAGCAGCGCATACTTCTTCTTAGCGCCTTTTGAATCCTCGCCGCCCTTCTTGCCAACGAAGACGCCCCTGACATAGAAGTCCTCGAGCTCCAGTTCCATTGATTCCGGCAGCGACTTGTTTACGCTGTCCAGGAATTTCATTGCATCATCCTTTGTCTTATTGCCTAAAAGTATAAAGAGCGAGTCGGTGTCGCCATACAAGACCCTGAAGCCCTGCTCCTCTGCCATGCTCATGGCCTTATTGATGTAGAATCTTCCAAGCGCGGTTACGCTGCTAGCGCATTCCCTATGGTACCACCGCGACCTAGCATATCCTAAATAGCCATAGAAAGAGTTTGCGAGTATTTTCAGGGCCTGTGATCTTGCTGCAAGCTCCTTGCTGTCAGGATTCCTCTTATATGCCTTCTTAACTGCTGCTCTTTCTGCAACAAGCATCTTAAGCGCCTTTGGTATTATGCCCTGGGGCGATTTCCTGAAGCGGGTGCCATCCGGCGACTCGAAGTAATCGCTGCAATCGATGCAAATAGTCGCCGGATCTATGTTGTGCGCTATTATGATTGAAGGGTACAGCCCCCTAAAGTCGAAAACAGCGATGTTGTCGTATATGCCTGCATCAGGCGTTTTTACGTATGCGCCCTCAAAAGGGTTTGCAGTCCTGAAAGAAATTTCATCCTCGGAAGGCTTGTCGGGTATCAGCTCATTGTTGCCCTTTGCATATCTCATGAGCAGGTATTCGACCAGCTGGCCAGTAGTGGATATAGCCGCTTCCGCAAGGGTAGTGCCTGCAACCTTTGCTATTTCTACTTCCAAAGGAAGGAAAAATTGGTAGAGCTTTTCCAGTGAAAGAGAGTCGCTAAGCGAGTAATCTGCAAGCTCTTCAAGCTGGCTTTTGTCCCCATCCCACATCTGCCATATGTTCGGCTTGTCTACCGTAACCTTGGTATCTCCAACTATTGACTTGTATACTTCCCCGAGCGTGAATCTGTTGACCTTCAACAACTTTTCCGAGGCCCCCACAACAGAAACAAATCTTGTCACGTTATATACGTCAAAATTTGCCCTGCCTGGTATCTTTACCGTTTCTAGAAGCCCGTGGTGTTCAGGCTTCGGGTCCTCTCCATATCTCGTTATGTCAAGCATAATCCCGTTCTTTTCGGCTCGCTTTATAAGGTAAGGCAGGTCAAAGTTCGATGAATTATATCCTGCTATTATGTCAGCATTGCTTCTTTTCACGATGTCAGAAAACGCCTCTATCATTTCCTTCTCGCTGGAAAACGTGGATACGAAAGGCCTGTCTATCCTCTTAGTAGTCAGCACCCCGGATTCCTTGCCGTTCGTGTAGCTTATCATTATTACAGGATCAAGCTCAGGCTTTGGCACTACTCTTGGGTTGTAGGTCTCTATGTCAAAGCATATATAATTAGGCACGAAGCCGGAGATATCAGCGCCTGCTATAGAATCTATAACAAGCATGTCCCCCTCTTTGTGCGCCTTCACCTTTGCGCCTGACATGGGCGAGATGTTCCTGTCAATCAAATACCTTTTCCAGAAAACCACGTCATACTCGAAGACCTCACCGAATTCCTTCATATAGGAGCTGAGCTTGGGTATGTCCTTCGCGTTGTTGACCTCTATTTTGTATGCCATGGCTGTATTGCCTTTAAGGAAAACCTCAACCGGCTTTGCGGACCTGGCCGCCGTCTCACCATCTTTGTCAATTATCTTTATCTCCTCAAGCATTTTGCCCTCAATATTCCTGTTGCTAGGTACAAGGTAAAAGTAAGGGTAGAAAGAGGTATCGAATAGGCAGTATGCGTCTTCGCCTTCTCTTAGCGTGATCCTTATCACGCTTCTTCCGTCAAGATTCACGTATCCCAAGTCGCTTATTATTCCTTCTAGCTCCAATAGGTCATCCATGCCAATCATGTAAGCGGCAAGCAGGATTTTCAGGAAGTTGGCTCAATCTTTGCCCTGGAAAACGGCAGCGGCGCAGCAAAGCCTATCGAGTAAGCAACTAGCGTTCCCCTAGCCCCGCATTGAAAGTTAAGTATGTTTATGACGTCCTCAGCATACTTCAAAGGCAGGGTGTTCTTTTCCTTCCATGTCGAGGCAATTTCATCAGCGTCCTTCTTGGCCTCCTTAGAGAATAGGTTCCCTGATATCTTGAGGTTTCCGACCTCCTTTGCCCCTTCCCCTTCATATATAGCGCTAAAAGTAAAGCCGACAGTTACATTTTCTTTGTCAACTTTTACATCCTCGAAGTTGATATTGAATTTCATGTTGCCTATATTCTCGCTAGTCTTCCTGTTTGCCTCTACCTTGGTTACTTCTAATCCTGTTATCATTTAATCCCTCTATTTCTTATATGATTCAAGATTTATAAATGGTTGCAACAAACAGCCATAAATTGGTATGCTGCCAATTCCTTTAGGGCATGTAGCGTAACTTGGATAGCGCATCGGGCTTCGGACCCGGGGGTTGCGGGTTCAAATCCCGCCATGCCCGCTAACGCTGCATGCGGTTTTTATTCTTTAACAACCAAAGTGATGCATGGCAAATATTATTTCTTGCAGAGTTAGCGGTGGCAGCCACCGTTTTAAATCGCTTTTCTTTACCTCTTTGGGCCATTTCTCGAATGACCTTAACACGCTGCTATTTTCAATACTAATAACCTACTACTACAGGGCCTTCGGAATAAGCCTGGCACTGCTTGGAGTAGTCGCAATACTTTCTACGGTATCTTCAGGCCTTCTCAGCATACCTGTAGGCAGCTATGCAGACAGGAGCGGGAAGCATGCGCATCTGATGGCCGTTGGAATAGCAATAATAGGCATATCCGTAATACTGTTTGCCCTCTCATTCGTAATGCAAAAGGCAGTTATGCCGCTCATGGTTCTTGCCTCAATAACCCTGGGCCTTGGCCAGTCATTCTACCATCCGATAGGCGCTGCAATAATACGCATTACCCACAAAAAGGACATGGCTTCTACACTTGGCATAAACGGCGCCTTTGGAAGCATAGGCAGATCGCTGCTTCCCGCAGTTCTTATACCTATGATCATATTCTATGGAGAGCCAAACGCCCTTATGCTCCTTGCCTTCTACCTGCTCATCGCTTCAGCTGCAATTTATTCAGGGCTGGGCTTCCTGCGTGAGCCTAAGTCACTCAGTAGGGCCCACGCCGCAAGAATCGGCAAGTCAAGGGTTAAGGCTGCAATGGCCAAATACAAAGGCATGTTAATTGTAATAATCGCAATGGTCTTCCTGAGGGCCATGTTCCTTGAAGGCACCCTAACCTACATATCGCAATATCTTGTGAACGAGCTGCATTCTGAAATAGCTATGGGTTTCGTTCTTACTATCGGGTTCCTTGCAGCGATAATAGGCCAGCCGGTATTCGGCAAACTTACAGAATTGAAGGGCGGCAAATTTACAACCACAGTTACGACAGTGCTTTCAATGGTGTTTTTCATATGCTTCCTTATTTCCGGTTCAAACCTTGCTATAGATACAGCCACTTACGCCCTTTACGTGTTTACCTCGTTCACAGGCTTCCCTGTGCTCCTTGGCTACGTTGGCCAGCTGGTTCCAAAAAGCATCTCAACAAAGTCAAATGGCCTTGTATGGGGGCTTGGGAATACTGTTGGTGGTGGCCTCGGCCTAGCGGTAATGGCAATACTCCTTGTCCATATTAACCTCACATTGACTATGTGGATAATGACTGCGTTCATAGCCGCTTCGACGCTTCTGCTGCCATTCCTTCCTGGAAGCAAGCGCAAAATAAAAGGATTCAAGGAAAAAGCATGATGGGCATGTAGTGTAACTTGGACAGCACGGCAGCTTCCGGAGCTGTTGGTTGCGGGTTCAAATCCCGCCATGCCCGTAATTTGGCCGCCAGGAGCTGTGAAATAAAACAAGCTATGCAATATTATGAACTGACGGTTTTGTGCGGCGTATATAGGATGGGTTGTTTTCAGCCCTTTTTATAGCGCGCCTGTAGGAAAGTGACGCGATAACAACTACCGAAACTATGACAAGGAAAAATCCTATGTCCAAATTATCAAGATTATGCACCTTTATTCCTGTATTTATCCCAATGTTCAGTATGTTTGGATAAATAAGCACAAGTATACCTGCTACCATGAAGGCAATGCCTCCGTACTCAAGCACATCGCTGCTTATCGAGCGCGAAACGAACTGGATGCCTCTGCTCGTAAGCCTTTTTACAGAGGCAAGCCACCTGCCGAACACAGCGCCGAACGCTACCTGCATCGTCATGGTTCCAAGCCCAAACAGCAGACCAGGAAGGAAACCTAAATATGGATTCGGCATTGCTGGAGCCAGGACCGTGTAAATTATCAATGCAAAGGCGCCGAAGCCAAACCCGGCTATAAGACCGTGTACAAAAGCGAGATTAGGCGGCACAGGGCGCATGGCTTTTCCTCCTTCAACTGCTGGGTTGGCCCGGTGAGTCAGCTCCTTTTTCATCTGAACCTTTGAATTTCCGTGTATAAAAAATGAGCCCAATCTTTCTTCTATAAAGTGCCAGTGTGGGTATATGTCTTTCCTTTTTATGTACAAGCCAGCCATGGCCATAGCCAGCCCAACTATGAAATATGTTGCGCCAAATATTGCTGTGGTCATGAATATTCCGGCAAGAGCGAAATACGCTATTTCGGAAAGTATGGCGCGCTGTATAGTGAAACCAGCTGAGAAGATAAGCCCTGCCTTCATTCCGCCTTTTGTGCTGCCGCTTCCTACAGCATACGAGAAAGTTATGGGCCATGTATGTTCGTCAGGAGTGGTCCCGTGGACTATGCCCAAAAGGTAGGAAAGCACAAGGGCCGTTATAAAGCTCACATTCTCAGGGTTCCACAAGTTTATGTCTATGCCTGACACATTATCACATCCTTGCGGCAAACTGCACGCAGTATATCCAAACCGTCCGGCATCAGGTTAATTCGGCTGCTGGTGCCTTGTCCGTATTTTATATTACCGCATAAAATTAATAAATATTACTACAATAATTATTAATTAACGTAAAGCGCACTCGCTCCGCCATGTGGTGATGCACAAACAGCATGCCCCGGGTCTGTCCCTGTCGAACTGCAGCGGCGTTTGCGTGCATCGGCGTCATTCGGTCCATTTCCAATAGGCATATTTATACTCATTGCGCTATTATTACAGATCATGGAAAAAGAGTTCGTATATAGGGAAAGGGTGCGCATTTACGACACCGATGCGCAGGGTGTTGTCCACTACTCTGGCTATTACCGCTTTTTTACAGATGCGTTCGAACAGTTTTCCAAGGCCAAGCTCATGGCATCATTCCCTATGTTCAACGAAAACATCTGGTTTGTTGTCGTTGAGTCAAATGCAAAATACCATGCTCCTGCAAGGCTTGGCGATGCACTCAGCACGTATGTGCGCGCAGAGCTTGTGGGCAAAAAGGCCATACGTTTCAGCGTCAGAATATGCAAGGGAGGCAAGCTGCTATGCGAGGGCTTCATAGTCCAAGTCGCCATAAACAGCAAGAAGTGGAAGGCCGTGCCTGTTCCAGAAGAGATAGCAAAAAAGCTTCCAAAGGCCCAGGCCGGGAGAGCGCCAAGCCCAAAAGCAATAGCACCAAATGAAGCGCTTTAACAGTTTAAAAGTAATTAAAACAGGAAAAAGGAAAAAGAGAAAAAGAAGCAGCTTAATGCGCTCAAGACAGGAGCTTCTCAAGCATAGGATACTGCTCAAGCTGGTTCTGCTGTTCAAGCTGCTGGTAAAGCGAGTACATTATTCCCACGGTAAGAAGCACGCCCATTCCGCTCCCTACTGCGCCGGTAAGGTTTGCAAATGCGGCAAGCAGGCCTACAAATATGCTTCCGAGTACAGTTATTGTAGGTATGTACTTGTTGAGTATGCTTTCAGTGATCCTCGGATCCCTTCTGAAGCCTGGAATCTGCCAGCCGACGCTCTGGAGCTGTTCGGCAACGTTTTTCGGATTCTGGCCGGTCATTTCAACATAGAACTTGCCAAAGATAACGCAAAGAATTACGAGCAGAAGCGTAGACACGATTACATGAACCCACTCTGGCACAAGAATGCAGCTGTTGGCCAGCGTGCAGTTTGCCGCAAGGTCTGTGCCTGGCTTTAAGCCAGACCACGGCATTACCAATGGCGTAGTGCCTGTTGCTAAGTAAGAGAAATAGGCGCTATAGCCTACGCCGCCATAGCCTGCCGGAAAAGGGCTCTCGGTGAAAGTTTCGATCGAAAGCAGGTATACAAGGCCTCCAGAAAGCGTGTTCGTAAGCGCTCCGGTAGCAGAATACTGCGGGGTGTAATAGCCAAAGAAGGCGGCAACTGGGCTTGATGCCGATGCGGAGGCGAGCGCCCCGCCGG
Organism: Candidatus Micrarchaeaceae archaeon; assembly: GCA_038881385.1. Taxonomy (GTDB): domain Archaea; phylum Micrarchaeota; class Micrarchaeia; order Micrarchaeales; family CABMGC01; genus JAKAVK01. Next base: position 7,623 of record JAVZPV010000005.1, read on the forward strand.
CCAGCGAGGTCATTGCTATTATCAGCGAGGTGGCAAAGATGACAGGCATCACGCTTGCATAAAGCAGAGAGATAGGAAGCCTTCCCCCTATTCCCCTAAACTGGCTGAAAACCATCGGCAGCTCTACTTTAACGTCATATGCGTATATGCTTATGAACATTACAAGTATTGCTACAATCAATGGCCCGAAAGCGAGAAGCGCCTGCGGAATCGCGCTTGCTCCTGCTGTGGCGAGCTGATATGCAGCAGCCGGTGCAAGGACCGTGACCGTACCTGCAATAATCGCGTAGGCAACCCCTCCGGCAATGAACAAGTTTATCCCTGAGCTTATGCCGTACTTGTTCATCATCTCGTCAAGGTATATCACTATTATAGCACCAACTGCAAGCTGGAATATTACAAAGCCCGTGAATGCAGGGGATACGAGGCCAGAATTTGTGAAGGTGTAAGTATAGAATATGGCTTCAACTACCGCAACGATTATTGCTATAAGCTTCTGGATGCTCTGGAACCTCCCTCTCTGCTCCATGTCATTAAGGTCTATGTTAAGCGCACCCGAACCCTGAAGCAGCTGGAGCACTATGCTTGAAAGCACGATAGGCGAGATTCCAACAGTAATGAGCGTGCCTATATGCGCAGCAAAGATCACATTGGCAAGCTGAAAGATCTGCTGCACCTGCACCTGGCTTACTCCAAGGGCAGGTATGCTAAAAAGCGCGAAGTAGGTAATCATAATTACTGCAGTCCAAGTAAGCTTCTGCTTAAACGTAAGCGGAGAGTCCGGTTTCTTTATGCTTGGTATATACTTAAGGATGGGATTAAGAAATTCAAGCGCCATTAATATCCGCCTAAGCCATAACTCTAAACTCTACGAAATAAGACTTGTCTTCGCTCACTCCGGAACTCCTCTTAGTGCTGCGCCCAAGCAGGGTCTCAATGAACCCTGCAGCCATCGAGCTTGAGAGCTCCACAAGTTCGGTTGTTGAATTATACTGTTTATATCTAAGTATTATAACCTTTTTGCCGCCTCTGCTGGCAACTTCAGCTCCTGCAAGGTCAAAGTAGCGGGCTATCTTTCCAAGCGTCTTCTCAAAATCACTCTTTTCCGAAAGCCCTGCAAGCTTTGCCCCAGCAAGATACATAAGGTCAGAGGTCTCCTGTAAAAGGTATTTGTTGCTTAACGGCATGTCTGGCAGAAGGGCAAAATAATTCTCGCGGCTGCTGCTCCATTGATCAAGGCTCTTCACGCTGTGAGCCATTGCCTCTATTGCACGCATTGGCTCCGGCACAGCCTCATCCTGGGCAGCAGCCCCTTCAGAAATAGGCTCTGCAACGAATTGGCAAATGTCAGAATTAAGATAAGTGCACATTGACTCGCGGACCGTGACCGGTTCGCCAAGATGGCCTGACATGTATCCAGCAATTATACCTGCCTCAAGTATGTGCACAGGAATTCCGAGTTTCACAGTGCCTGGCTTCGGTTTTACTGACGTTATAATCGCATAGCCGTGGGAAGGGTGATAAAGCACCTTGCCTATGCCAAGCTTCTCAAGCGCATTTGACAGGGCCCCTATGCCACCGTTGCTGTATTGACTTATCTGCTTGCCTATAAAAAAGCCGAAATTATAACCCAATTTCCTTGAAGATCCCGTCAAGCTTAAAACAAGGTTTTGCACGTCAGTGCTGTTTCCTAAGACGCCTGCGTTATCCGCCGCCTTATTTATCAGGTCAGCCACCGCTAGCTCCTCAAGAGTATGCACCTGCTGCTCCGATGGCTGGCCTCTTTTATGCATAATGCCTTTTTCAGTGCCGTCGTTACTGGTCGCACGCCAGGTTTTTCTTGCATTTATGTGTTTTCCCCTCATGGTGCCAAATACTATTATCTAAAAGTAATAAAAACACATTGCATCTGAAGCTGTGGATTGCCGAATGCCGCTAAGCAGCGGCCATGCACTGCATGAAAATGTCGATAAACATGCCGCTGCACAAGGTTTATAATACCCTAAATCTTAAATTTAAATGTATGCCGAATGCAGGTTCTTGCGACGCTGTTGTCTTTAATCGTCGATGCTGTATTCTCATGGGCTAGAATGTTTGCCGCTCTGGCAATCTCAATAGCCCTTGCAATAATTTTCGGAGTGTGGGCAGCTGTCTCACGCGGCGCTGAAAGGATAATACTTCCTATAATGGATATTCTGCAAACGCTGCCAATACTGGCATTTTTCCCGGTTGTGCTTGTTGTCTTTGCTCCTGAGACGGTTACAGGAATGGAAAACCTTGCCGGTGTTAATGCAGCCGTAATATTCCTGATTGTGACAAGCATGGTCTGGAACATAATCTTCGGGGTTTACGAAGCCGTAATTACCATACCGGTTGAATTTCTGGAATTGGCAAACCTCTACAAGATGGGCATTATAGAAAAACTGAGAAAGATCTTTATACCCGCATCGATGCCAAGAATCGTGCAGCAGTCAATCCTGTCATGGTCAATAGGCCTGTTTTATCTTGTAACAAGCGAGATATTTTCTTACGGAACCACTTCCTGCTGCAGCGTGAAGCGCGGAATAGGCGCATTCCTTGTTCAGTACTCTCCCACAGTGTCAGCTTCAAACTGGCCTCCGTATCTGCTAGGCCTTGCCGTTTTCATAGTTTTTGTAGTGCTTACCAGGCTGCTTTTCTTCAAGCCACTAGAATCGTATTCAACCAGATATACAAGGACAACGGCCAAGGCACCCACTATGCTGGCAAGGCCAAGCAGTTTTGTCAACTGGTTTACAAGGAATGTTGTTGCTAAGCCGATAACTACGATTAGAGGCTTTGCCGTACGCGGAATTCCTGAGAGGGCCGGTTCCACTTCTGAGAAAAAAAGACAGAAGAAACCAGACATCTCAACTGCCCAAAAAGGCAGCCATGTAAAGTGGCCTTATTACATTGCTGCGTTAGCGGTGCTTTTGGCAATCTTTGTATCTTTATTTGCATCAAATTGGATATTCATAAGCTATGAGAGCCAGGTCCTTTTGGCAATTGCATTCTCATTTGCAAGGGTCTGGATAGCGTTCCTGGTAGTTGCTGCAATAGCGCTGCCATTGTGCGCATATCTCGTGTTCATGACAAGGCACACATCGAAATACCTCCTTCTGTTCCAGGTGCTATCCTCAATACCCGGAACAGTGCTGCTCCCTGCAATTGCCGCAGCATTTGCTCCATTGCCATTCCATGCTGAGCTGGTAGCCTTTGTGATCTTCCTGCTTGCCGGCATTTGGTATCCCATATTCAGCATAATGGGCAGCACAAGGACCATACCAGCAAGCATACTTGAGGTAAAGTCGCTTTTCAAAGTAAGGGGAATAGAGGCCTGGAAGAAATTTTACATAAAAGCTATGCTTCCTGGATTCATAACCGGAGCTCTTACCGGAGTCGCTGCCGAATGGAACGCTAGCATAGTTGCTGAGTGCTTCACCACGAACGGCATCGGCACAGGAACTTCGATAAGCTGCGTTGGGACTGGCATAGGAAAGCTTCTTGACGCCTCCGCAGCTGCAGGAAATACCTACTTGATGCTTGTAGCACTTTTAAACCTTGTCGTAATGATAATAGTGATAAACACACTAGTTTGGAAAAGAAGCTACAGGAATATAGCAAAATTATACGGTCAATAGCATGAGGATAATAAATGTAGAAAAGATTTCATTTACATTCAGCGGCAGTGCCGCGAAGACCATAGGCAACATTTCCTTTGCAGCTGAGAAAGGCGAATTCGTATGCATAATGGGCCAGTCAGGCTGTGGCAAAAGCACGCTGCTAAGAATAATAGCCGGGCTGATAAGGCCCAGCTCAGGCAGGGTGCTGTACAGGGGCCGCGAGATTAAAGGGCCTACGGTTGGAATGTCTTTCGTATTCCAGGACTTTGCGCTGCTCCCATGGCTTACTAACCTAGACAACGTAAAACTCGGGCTCTCGCTGCTTGACATAAGTGAGCAGGAGAAGACTGAGCGGGCAATGGAGCTCATGGATCGCTTTGGACTTAACGGTTTCGAAAATTATTACCCAAACGTGCTCAGCGGCGGAATGAAGCAAAGGATCGGAATAGCCCGCGCACTTGCATCAGAGCCGCAGGTTCTTCTTATGGACGAACCGTTTAGCTCCCTTGACAAGATTACCGCAGACGCAATGCGGTCTGATATAGCGTACATGCTCGAAAACAAGGACATACCTGTAAATTCCGTAATTATGGTCACGCATAACGTTGAGGAAGCCGTCGAGCTTGCAGACAAGATAATAGTGCTGTCTGCAAAGCCGTCAACGGTAAAAAAGACCATACTAGTAAAAATTCCTAAGCCGCGGAACAAGAGGTCAAAGGATTTCCAGGACATAGTCGACGAGATATATGCCACACTTGCAGAATAGCCAGAATAGTTGTAATTTTTAGGTTTGGTGCAGCAGAACAAGTATTTTATGAATCAGGAATTTCAGTGAGCTTTGGAGCGATAGGTATCAGTTACACAGCCTGCAGATGCTGCAGCCAGAATTTAATATCTGCTTGAAATGGGGCTAAGGCCTCCTTGATGGGAGGCTCCAGATGTCGCGCTCTGAGTCATAGTAAAGGAGCTTTGACCTTACCCCGAATCTCAGGAACATTTTCTTGAGCATGGCCTCATTAGTCGCCTTGTCCCAATGCAGCGACATGCCCTGGGAGCTAAGCCTTTCGAAAAGCGCCTCTGTGCTCATCTCCTTTTCACTCTTTAGTATTTTTATTGCGCTCATGAAAGGCTCTATTCCTACAAGTTTCTTTTTAATAAGCCCCATCACATTTCCCAGCGTGACCTTCTTTCCCTGGGCAGTTATCTTTACTACCGATTCGTCAACGCTTGCGAACCCCAACACTTTAAGCGCCTCAATCAATGGCAGGAGGTCATCAACCTGTTCGTCAGTCTCCTCCGCAAGTTTTGAAAGCTCTATAGAACCCCCATTCTGCTTCAGGATCCCCAAGATTGCCCTTAGTCTGCTCGTTTCGTATACGAGCGGAAAGACTTGACCCATATTTCTACTATTGTAAGATAAGATTAATAACGATTAGCTGTACCGAAAGGCTTAACAATGTGCGTGTAGCGACCTACGCGCATTTTTCAATGCAATTTGGTATCTAGCAGCCGGAACAAACCCGGAAAATCCTCTGGCGCGCTCAGATATATATTTTGAACCATACATAGTTAACTCTGTACGAGATGTTGGCATGAAAAAAGAAAGATATGAAACCCTGGGCAATAACGTGCTTCCTATAAATTACAATATAAAATTCGACACCAATTTAAAGACCTTCAAGTTCAAGGGCAGCGAGAAGATATCTGTAAAGATAAGTAAGCCTACCAAGAAGATACTACTTAATGCATTGGAACTGGATCTGTCACAAGCCTCGGTAAGCTGCAATGGCGACCTGCAGGATGCGGCGATAACATACAACAGCAAGCTTAAGCAGGTGGCGCTACACCTGAAGAAAGAGGTTTTTGGAAATGCAATCATATCCATAGAGTTTACTGGTATTAACAATGACAAATTATATGGCTTTTACAGGAGCCGGTACGAAGAGAATGGCGAAAATAAATATTTGCTCACATCGCAGTTCGAGGCAGCCTATGCCAGAGCCGCATTTCCCTGCTTTGACGAGCCTTCTTTCAAGGCCACTTTTGACATATCCATTGTTATAGACGATGGGCTTGAGGCAATATCCAATATGCCGGTAAAGGGCATTGAAGATTATGGGCCAAACAGGAAACTCGTCGCTTTCCATACAACTCCAATAATGTCCTCATACCTGCTTTACCTTGGGGTCGGCAAATACGACAGGGTTTCAGGAAAGATTGGCAAGACAAAGGTGAGTGTGCTTACTACCCCTGGCAAGAAGGGTCTTGCCAAGTTGCCGCTCGAGTACGCCAAAAAGTTCCTTGCATATTTCGGCGACTACTTCGGAATACAGTATCCGCTTCCAAAAATGGACCTGCTTGCAATACCGGATTTCAGCGCTGGCGCTATGGAAAACTGGGGTGCAGTCACATTCAGGGAGATCGCACTTCTCGGTGACGAAAAGAGCGGGGTCGCCGTAAAGCAGAGGATAGCTGAAGTAATCGCGCACGAATTCGCACACCAGTGGTTTGGCGATCTTGTTACTATGAAATGGTGGAATGACCTATGGCTGAATGAAAGTTTTGCCACATTCATGAGCTACAAGGCGATGGATGCGGTCTTTCCAGAATGGGATATGAAGACGCAATACTTCAACGACACCATAGCTGTTGCATTCAGCGCCGATTCTCTAAAGTCAACACATCCGATAAGCGTGGACATAAGCACGCCCGCAGAAATAGAGAGCATATTTGACGAGATAAGTTACGAGAAGGGCGGCACTGTCCTTCATATGCTTGAGCATTATGCAGGTGCTGAAGCCTTCAGGCGTGGGCTTCACAAGTATTTAAGCAAGCATGCGTATGGCAATGCTACTAAGTATGACCTATGGGGTGCGGTAGAAACGGCCTCAACCAGTAACGCCGGGCGCAAAGACATAGCAAAGGTTGCAAATTACTGGATAGACGAGCCAGGGTATCCAATAATAGAGGCCAGGCGTACAGGCCCAGGCCTAGAGCTTATCCAAAAGAGGTTCACTATACTCGGGGAGAAACTGCCCAAAAAACAGGTCTGGCCTATTCCTGTATACTACGTACTTGAGGGCGGCAACTTTAATAGGCCAGGTTTCATAATGCTTGACAGGGAAAAAGGCAGTATTGCTATCAACAAATCTAAGTGGGCAAAGCTGAATTACGGCCAGCATTATTTATACCGCGTAAAGTATCCAAGGGATATGCTCGCTGGGCTCGGAAAAATGATAAATGAAAGGAAGATAAAAGGCACCGATTCCTGGGGTGTAGAGAATGACTTGTTTGCACTAGCGAGGTCAGGAAGTGTAAGCCTTGATGAATACCTTGGCTTTGTTAAAGATTACTGCCTTGGCAGCGCCGATTATCCGCTCAATATGGCCATCTCAGCTCATTTGAACTGGCTTAATCTTATGCTTGCAGGCAAGAGCCAGCAGGCAAAGGTAAATCAGCTGATGCTTGAATACTACAAGGGAATACTCGAGCGGATAGGCTGGGAGAAGAAAAAGGGAGATGACAATATAACAGTGATGCTTAGGGGCGCCGCGGTTGCAGGCCTTGGCAAAGTAGGCCACGAACCTACTATAAAGAAGGCGCTTGCTCTGTATTCAAAGCTCATAGCTGGAGGCAGCATAGAACCTGACCTTAAGAGTGCCGTGCTCAGCATAGCCGCGCTAACCGGAGACAAGAATAGATACGAAGAGATGGAGAGCAGATACAAAAAAGAGGAGAATCCGGAGGACAAGAGGAGGTTCCTCCAGTGCCTTGGACTCTTTCCTACTAAAGAGCTTGTTCTAAGAAGCCTGAAGTTCGCTTATACAAAAGATGTAAGGCTTCAGGACTCTTACATTCTGCCTGCCATGGTTGCATCAAATCCTGTTGGAAAGGAGCTTATATGGGACTGGACAAGAAAGAACTGGAAATTCCTGCTCAAGACGCATTCAATAGGCACGCACATGATGGACAGGTATGTGGAAAACCTATCCTCAGCATATACAGCAAGTACACGCAATGAAATAGCAAAGTTCTTCGCAAAGGGCGAGAATGCCAGGACTGACGTGAAACTGACAATAAAGCAAAGTCTTGAAAGAATAGACGCCAACATAAAGTTCATGAAAAGGAATGGCATAGAATAAGATGCCAGATCAGAGGCCTATCTTCGAGAAGATCTTTTGGTAAATATTCGGTATCATTGAGATCTTGAAAGCCTCAAGGTTTTGGGTATTCCTTATCCACGCAGCTTTATTGCCTGATTTTACCAGCTCTTTTAGCACATCAGGAATTTTTTCCTCATTTTCCACAATGCACATCTCCTTGACTTCCTTGGGCAGTGGGGAGTAATCAGGCACAAAAACAGGAGTGCCCAGGGCAACACTCTCTACAGCCACAACTCCCAATCCTTCGCGCTCAGACATGAGCAGAAACGCGTCAGCACCCTTTATTTCCTTGTAAAGCTCCTTTTTTGTCTTGAAGAACCCGGCCATTTCCACAACTTCAGAAAGCCCAAGCTCCTTTATTATTTTTTCAACGGCTGCCTTTTCGGGCCCATTGCCTATTATTACCGCTCGTATTGGAACCGATTTGTTTACCTCATTGACTATCCGAAGCCATTTGTCAAGCCTTTTTTCCTTTATTAGCCTGCCTGCAAAAACTATCTTCCTCTCCCGCCGCGCCTTTATACCTGATACAAGCTTGTCGTCAAGTATTGGTGTAAATACGGTTATCTTTTTCCGCTCTATTCCGCAGCCTGCAAGCAGGTCTGCAGTAGTAGACGAGTTTGCTATGTAATGGTCTGCAACCTTCATTGTGGCCGAATAGCATAAATAGCCTATGCTGCCAAACGCGCTTCCAAGGTATGATATCCAATAATCCCTGTCCCAAACCTCAACAACCTCTAAAACTAGCTTGCATCTTGTTAGCTTGCAGAACAGATAGAGTACAGGCAGGTGAAGTACAGGAAACTGATTTGATATAACCACGTTAAATCTATGTTTAAAAATTCTTAGCAATCCTACTGAAAACAAGAGTGCCTTTTTGATGGAGCGCCTCCCTTGCGAATACAGGCTTTCCTTGTCAACTGCGCCAAAAGAATGGTACCTTATGCCATTCCGCATGAATCCAGCCTCCATGCCAGGCCATCGCATCGTGAAGAAGTCAATGCTATTTGACACCTTGAGAGCCATTGCCTCATTGTAATTAATGATCTCTATACCGCCCACATGCCATGGGTATGCAACATCAGCAATAAACGCTATCCGCATCTTTACCATAATTAATTGATTGACCAAAATTTAAATCAGCTATAGTTAAGGATCCTGTAAAGGGCAAATCTGTCCCCGTGTGAGTCGTCCATCGAAGCTATTACAGAAAGTTTATACTTATTCAAACTGCTTGAGCAAGTTGTGTTTTTATATGGAGGCACCTGGCACCAGTAACCATAGTCAATCACAAAGCACGAGAATTGGCTCTCGAACCTAACAAAAGTTGCGTTGGTGCTTCCAAGGTATCCTATCTGCACAGAGCTCCTGTTTAAAGTGTACCATAAGTCAGGCGTGAAACTGAATACAAGGCAGCTTTGTGGCACATCAGTATAGTTACCATAAATGAAATTAACTGCATTGAGAATGGTTTCCTGCTGCGGCATATCCTGTGGTTCTATAGTTATCCTATGCGCAAGGGAAATAAAAGGGTATACCGCAAGAAGAAAAACAAGCACAGAGGCAAACATGTATTTTAAGTCTTTAGTTACGCGCTGTTTGCCAAAAACAAGATTCAGCAGCGACATTATATATTCAGAAATAGCGCCTATCCCAAAACCTGCAAGCAGCGCAAGCGGCGGTATTACCTCAAGCATGAAGCGCACATCTACCCCGTACAGCACCGAGCCTGCGTAAAAAAAGCTGTAAAATATATAGAAAGAGAAGAACAAAAGCCCCAAAAAAAGAAGTATCGCGAACTTGTCCCGCCTTCCCCGGGCTTCGGGCAGGAGCACTGCCCCAACTAGAGCTGAAAATGCAAGCTCAGCTGGGAAAACGACCGGGTAATAATCCGTGCGGTTAAGCTGGCCTGCAAGGAACAGCAGGTTGGGGATTATGTTAGAGTAGAAATTCTTTATTGAAACTAGAGCCCCGCTCCCCTGGCCATAATTGCCGTTATGCGCCTGCATTGCTATATATAATATTTCTGGAACAAGCATCACAATGAGCACGGTGATAAACATCAGATTCCTGTCAAACGTAGGGTTTCTGAATGATTTTGCTATTTCCGCAATTCTTGATTTAATGGTTCTAAATATTCCAGAATTGCCCATGGTCAGGTAATAGACAGCCAGCAATGGAACAAGTATAAAGGCTTCTATCCTGGTATACACAACCATGACGAGCGAGAAAATGCCCATTGCTATTGTATATGTGCTTCTGCGCCTTATGTAAACCACAAAGAAGAAAAGCGCGAATACGGTTAGCATCATGAAAGGCAAGTCTACAGCAGCCTGTGTTCTTGCCCATATGAAAACCTCGCTGTTTAGGGCCACAAACGCAGTAGCGTATACAGGTATATCTTTCCTTCTGAACAGCACCGCGGATAGCAAAAATATGCCTATTAGCGAAAGGGCCCCTACAAAAAGCTGGAAATTGTACGCAACTGCTTTTCCTGGGCCGAATAGCCAAAAGACTATAGCTATGAAGAAGGACCATCCAACCGGATCATGGTATACTATGCTTGAAGGGCAGCTTTTGACCTCTGCTGTGCCAAACTGGCACCATGCCGCATCGCCATTATGCAATATATTAAGAGCTATGCCCTGGTATATATTCTCATCGAAATACAGCTGTTCGACCGGTTTCACGAAGAATATGGAAAAAAGCACGAAGAAAAGAACAAGCGCCGCGAGCGCCGCCAAAGAGTACCTGTTTACATAAGGCCTAATTGCAAGATATAGTTCCCTCCTGCCAAGGATTACTGCCGCTACCAATCCAATAAATGATACAAACATTACCACAGTGACAGCGTATCCGAATATCATGCTATGCA
>JAVZPV010000006.1:0-17655 GCA_038881385.1 Candidatus Micrarchaeaceae archaeon
GGCCTATCGTGTTTCCTTGAGTAGTTATCACTTCAGGTATATTTATAAGTATCTTTATTTTTGTTGTTTTCGGCGTTGCAGCCTCTTTGTTGATTACACTGAGTATTTGGCGGTAAAGATCCTCTTCTTCTTCGGGCAGTGGGTTTGGCATCGGCTTGCCGTAAGCTATGTAAACAAGGATTTTCTGAATTCTTTTTGCTCTGAGTGAGTTAAGTGCAGTCTGTTTGTTCTGAATTTCCGCGTGGGTCGAACCTTCCGCGTGTTTTGATATTACTTCTTCTGCTTGCCTATAGAAATCTTTAGGGAGCGGTAAAAGCTCCCCTGTTTTTTTCTCTTCAGAAAGCTTTAAAAACAAAAATTCAGTTTGTATTTCCGATTCCATCAACATCACGAAACAAAACAGGAACACCACACTTCCGCTTTTATTTTCTTCTTTTTGGTTGTTCTGTTTGTATATCAACAGCGTAGATATTTTATATATATAATATAAAAAACAACGAATAGTGGAACTGCGGCGCGTAGCTGTTTGTTTCTAAAGATGTGCAGTCATATCTCTCTGATTCGGCTAACGCCGTTGGACTGCTTGGGTCTATTGTAAAATAGTCTTCTGCCCATTTGCGAATGCAAATAATGTTGGAGTAAATCGGCCATTATTCCACGTTCCGGTTGCAGCAACGCCATCTGACGTAATCTTGCTCGGCAGAGTTTCTGTCAATCCTGGAGCCGTTGTTATTGCCTGAAAAAGGCAGCTGCCTCCCTCCACTGGCGGCGTTATGCTCATTGTAAGGCCAGTCGCTCCCTCCCCTACAGCTATAGCCGTGCCAGCTGTAGAGGAATTGACTTGCCGCACTCCGGCAGTTAGGGCGCCCCATAGGCATGCAAGCCATGGCAGCATATTTGAATACTAGGCGCATGATTCAACTGTATTAGCGTATTTTTGCTATGGGGATTACCTTGAAGCTTATGGGCATGTAAAAGTCTATGCTGATACTATACAAGAACTGAATTACAGCAGGATTGAGCAATATGATAATATCTTCCTTAGCTCTGTAACAGAGCATGTAGCCTGCTTAGCGGAGTCAGGTCTGCCCCTCAATATATCTTGTTGAGCCCTATCATGTAAAATATCAGCCTATTCGCCAATGCGAGCCCGAATAGCCTTGTCAGCAGCCACTCCAATAAGCAGTGCGGGTATGGGCTGGTTGAGAATGAGGGTGGGTTCTGGCTGTTCAAAGCAGTGTTCAAAGCAGATTAGCGGAAGTTTCGGTATTCCTTTAGGATTTTTAGGTATCCCTCTTTGTACTTCTCAAGCGTGTAGCCCTGGCTGTGCTGCCAGGCGTTGCGGCTCATGGCTGCGTAGTTGCGCATTATTTTGTCTACCAAATCCGGCACTTCGCTTATATTATCAAAAAGGTAGCCGTTGTAGCCGTCTTCCACAAGCTCGTCCATTGCCGTGCCCCTGCGGGCAAGTACCGGCAGGCTGTGGGCTTCGGCTTCTATCAGCGGCATGTTAAAGCCTTCGTGGTAGCTGTTGCATATATAGATATTAGCATTGTCTAGCTCGGCCTCGAAATCTGGGATTTTGCCTGATAGCTTTGCATAGCCATCGTTCTTTTGCACTGCCATAGTGTATTGCTCTTTGAACTCTTTTATCTGGTTATTGTCGCCAAATACCCTAAGATGCAGCTTGTATTGGTTGCTAGCTTCTACTAGCTCTGGGATTGCCTTGTTTATGGCGTATCTGCCCCATGCTATCAGGTGAGGAACTGCATGGGGGTGCTGGGCATATGGCAGATTGTATTTATGGAAAAGCGGTAATACTCGTATGTTTTCTGCTTTAAAGCCCAATGCTATCATGTTTTGCTTGGAAAACTCGCTAATTGTGATAACGAATGGTTTGAGATCTAATGTAGCCTGGAGCATATTCTTTGAAAATAAGCCAAATTCCGAGAAGTTTGAGAGATAAGGGTAGGTTATGTCCACATAAAACAAGATATCTTTAGCATGAAAATACCTAAACAATGTGTAAAACGCCCCGTAATACCATATACGCACATCCGCGCTTTCTATCAGATTTTTAGCTTCGCCTTTGCGATATTGCTTTGATGCTTCGTAATATTTCTTTAACCAGCTTATTTTGCTGTCTAACCTTATGAAGCGAGAGAAAAGGTAAACAAGACTGACAGTTAGGGGGCTACTGTCATAATCGGCAGAAGCAAGTGTTGGAATTTCTTTGTATTCGCTGAAAAGGTCAGCAATAAGGCTATCTGTGTAGCCTTGTGAAATGTTGATATTATGTATTGCATGCATTATATTGCTGACTGCGTCGCCTTCTAGAATAACAGAATGCATCTGAGCTATTTTATATGCCATCTAATCGCCTACTAGCGTAAATCCAGCCTACATCGCCTAAGTCTTTTGTCTTATCCTGGGGTTTATCTACTTTTACGGCAAAGCCTTTGGCTTCAAGGACAGTTGGAAGCTTTTGTGGTCCGTTATGGTATTCTATCTGCAAGGCTATGCGGTTGGCTAAATCTACATCTTCTGTAAATATTTTATGCTCTGCGCCTTCCACGTCGCACTTGATTATATATGATTTATTGCTTCTGGGCTTGAATAGCTCTGGGGCTTTCTCATTGAATCCCTCAGTTCTAGCAGTTTTTTTGCTTTTTAGAGGCAGATTGATTTTATTGAATGTATTGGCTTTTAGCCTTTCGAAAGCTATAGCATCAGGTTCATAGCAGTAGATACGCATATAGCCTTGCATAGCTAAATATATTGCACTATAGCCTGGCTGTGCACCCAAATAGTAAACCCCGCTGCAATATTCTGCATATTGGGCAAGCCATGCATACTGCTGCTTGGCGAATGTTTCTACGAAGCTATTATAATAATACTCGTAAGCTGGTTGTTGTATTTGTGGCGTAGGCAATGTAGCATGATTAAGCATATCTTGCATTTTTGCTTTATATTCTTTAGCTGAGTGGATATTAGCATCTATTAAAGGTAGCTGATCTTCTAGTTCGAGCTTCTGGCAGATGGCCCTGTTTATTTCATAGTTGTTTATCTCTCTGTCGTATGCTTTTATCGCATTTTCATAGTTTAATATCTCCTTTTTGCCGATTGGCCTGTCTATGTACGGATTTGTTTCTGCATTGATAGCATGCTCTATTCCATATATTTTAAGCCTTTTCATGGAAAATCCAAGAAGGAAGCTAACGAGCAACAGAGCAAAGAAGATAAAGGCATAGGTTAAAATGCCTGGCGGGATGATGGTTTTCAGTATCAGCTCGTAGATAATAGTTATGTATGCGATAGCGCCGAGCCACCAAGACATGTAATTACCATAGCCTAATTTAGTGTAGAAATATGCCCTGCCTATTGTTTCTTTGAGGTTCGTATTCATAAGCACCGCCTTAGCCTTGGTTGATAAGATAATTCTTGCTCTTTCCTTATTCGTGCAGGACTGCTCCACTTTGACTTGCGGTTAATAGTAGATTCTATATGTGCACCTATTGCCTTAAGTGAGCTCCCGCTTTCAGACTGTAACGTATACGTGATAATCTTAGAATAACCTAATAGCCTTGCAATAACTTTCACTCTTCCATAAAGCTGTGAGTTCGCATTGGTGTTGCCTGTTTTAACGCATACTCTAAGTATTTCTAGGGTTCTCCCATCATCGTTCTTTTGCGCAATGGGCTGACCTGCTACGGCAACGCCTATTAATTCACCATCTTCAGTTTGCAAACCTATACTGAACCTGTGGCCTCTATGGTCTACTGGTTTATTATGACAATGATATTTAGCAATAAAAGCATTTGCAACATGTAATTTTATCGGTATTATAGAGTATGTCATGGTTTCTCCTTACCTCTAGCCGGAAAGCCTTCTCTTCCTTGGAGTCAGCAGGAATGTATTTCCCCTCTCCCCTCTGGTGTGCTGGCCTCTTATCCTGCCGAAGCCGTTGAACATCGGAGGCGGAGGCGGCTTCCTGCTTTCCAGCTTGCTTAGGTTCCATTTGAATCCGTTTACCTTTTTCCATTACTCTTTTGTGTATCCTCTTGGCTTCCTATTGTTTGGGATTATCATCTAATTACATCGCTTGAAAACTCTATCTGCGTTCCTGCGTTCTGTATAAGACTGTTTGTTTCCTTCCGTTGTGTGTGCATTAGTAGCGGGAGATGGATTTGAACCATCGATCTCCGGGTTATGAGCCCGGCGGGCACTCCATGCTACCCTACCCCGCTTTGTTTCTTAGTATTACTTGTTTTGGTCTTTTATATAAAACCTTGCATGCTGCTCTAGAGTATATGCTACGCTAGCCAAATTACCTAAATACAAGTAGAAAATAAGCTTCGCAACCACACCGCGGCATCGAATAAGTTTGGCCTTCGGTTGTGTTAGAATCATACAAAAGTGTATTTTAAGCTGCTGCTTTTGGTTGCGTTTTGCTTCTGTTATTTATGTTTGAATGAACCGCAGCGGCCTTATTTTCTGAGAAGCCTAAGCAAAACGTCAAGTTCGGTGACTTCTGTGTTTGCTGGCGGTTCTATATTTAACATTTCCGAAGCAGGCTTCCGCCTCAGCGCATTGAATAAAGCCATGCTTGTCCCGCCGTGCGACACAACAAGTATCGTTTTGCCAGGATTGCTCAAAGCGGCGTCTCTAAGAAAGCTATACACGCGCCTTTGAAAGCCCTCAAGGGTTTCTCCACCAGCTTCCTCTGCTCTGAGCATGGCATACTCATAGACCTCTTTTTTGGAACTAAATTCCCTGCCTTCATTCCGTCCTGCATACATCTCTTTTAACCGCTCTTCTAGGATCAGTGGCGCGCCAGGGTGGTGCTTCATTATTTCTTTTGCGGTATCCAATGCCCTGCTCAAAGGGCTTGTAAAGGCTCTGTCTATCTTTATGCCACTTAGCCTTTCAGCCACCGTTTCTGCCTGCCTTCTGCCTTTGTCATTAAGGGGCCAGTCCATCTGCCCTTGGACTATGAAACTTTTATTAGCGTTTGTTTCCCCATGCCTTACCAAAATCAATCTTGCACGCTCGCTGACAAAACTCATAACATCTTTATATTGTTCTGCTATTATTCCTAAATAAACAATTCTTTTTTAAGCGAAATGAGCAAAGATTTTTGTTATTGTGGTTTGGCATGCATTCAGAACAGAGCGGCCTCCGAAAACCCGAAAATCCGCATAAAACTTTCATGCGCGCGTAGCTCCATTAGCAAAATAACAAATATATCTAACCATACTGTTAATAAGCTCGGATTTATATATAAGTTATGACAATAATATATACTGGCTAATTGCCTGCCAAAACGCCTTTGTTTGATTTTAATGCTGATGGCGCTCGGCAGCAGCCGTGGCGATTACATGAATAAAAAAAACCTAAAAAAACAAAAGTTGAGTGTTAAGAAGGCCGGGTCTCCAAAGAGCAAGAAATCTTCTGCCCCAAAAGTTAAAAAGGCAAACAGCAGCATTGCCGCTGCCAGGAAAAGCATTCAGAAAAAGCAAAGCGGTTCTATTAAAAAGAAAGCAAAGCCAAACGCAGGAACGAAATCCGGCGAGGAAAAGGAATTTTACGAGGTTGAAGTAGAAAAGGTAAAAGGCGCCGAAGTCGTAATCTCAGAAGGCCTGTTTTCCGAATTTGTGCTTAAAAACATAGGCACCAGGGGAGTAGAACTGATGAAGGCCTTGAACTCAGCGCCACATACTGATGAGAAGCTGGCATCAAAGCTTGATGTCAAGGTGAACGAGGTAAGGAGGATGCTGAACGTGCTGAACGGCTATGGCCTGACCAAATACGACATTAAAAAAGACGAGAAGGGCTGGCTTACGTTCAAGTGGTACCTTGACAGGGAAAAGCTGAACACTTTCTATGGTGTTCTGCAGGAAAAGCAAAACAGCCAAAAAGTAAACCTTCAGGAGAACTGCAATGACTTCTTCTACTGCAACGAGTGCTATAAGGAGCAGAAGCTGATCCTTCCTTTCGATTCAGCCTATGAGCTGAACTTCAAATGTGGGGGCTGCGGAAAGATCCTAGAAGTTCTGAACAAGCAAGAAGCCAGGGCGCTTTTTGACTCCGGTAAGCTAAAATAGCTATTTTGCTTCATAAGACCTGGTTTTCTCCAAAACAGTTACATAAGCAAAGATTGAAATTAATTTCTTTTTTATTGAATAGCAAGGGTTTTTGCCATTAATAATTGCTTTAAATAAAGTATTCTAAACAAACTAAAATATGTATGGTGGCTCTTTTTATTTTCTGTTACGCACAGAGCAGAATTCTCTGGGAGAGGTGCTCAAGGAATTTTGAGTGCGTTAACAATTTAGTTATTAAACCAACTAACTTGCAGCAGTGTTTTATCAAACAAAGAAAATTTTCACATATATTTGTAAATCTTACATATAACCCCAGATTAAAAATGGGCCCGGGGGGATTTGAACCCTCGACTTGCTGGTTAAGAGCCAGCCACTCTGACCAAACTGAGTTACGGACCCAAAAGTAGCAAACAAATTTTGTATGTTCACATTAATAATTATTGCCTGTGCCGCTTTCTCGCGAATTTTTCCAAAGCCTCATCAAGCCCGACGCCATGCGGCCTGAGCTCATAGTAAACCTGCACTATAGGCTTGTTTGCATTCAATATGTGCCTTATGTCGGTAGGCGTTGCTGATATTACAAGGTCGCATTCGGCAGCATTTATCGTAGCTTCGAGGTCGCGCACCTGTTTCGGGCTGTACCCTACTGCAGGCAGCTCGTTATATAGCCTAGGATACCTGGCAAACACATCTTTTAAAGTACCGACAGCATACTTTTTTGCATTTATTATCTCTTTCGCGCCGTATTCCTTTGCGGCTACCGTTGCAGCCCCGAAAAGCATGCCCCCATGCGTTATCGTAGGCCCGTCTTCCACTACAAGAACCTTTTTACCATTTATTGCATTTGGGTTGTCTACGCTCAATACAGAATCTGCAAGAAGCACATCTGCCTTGCTGTTTATGCTTTTTAGCCCGTTTACTACACGTTCAACATCCTCCTTCTTTGCGCTGTTTACCTTGTTTACCACAAACAAATCAGCCATCCTTGCTACAGTCTCGCCAGGATAATAAGTGAGCTCATCGCCGGCGCGCAGCGGGTCGGCTACCACAACCATAAAGTCAGGTTTTATGAAAGGTGCGTCGTTGTTCCCGCCATCCCACACTATGATATCTGCCTCCGCCTCAGCACGCCTCAATACCTTTTCATAGTCCACGCCTGCGTATACCACAAAACCGTTTTTAATGTGTGGTTCGTAATCCTCCCTTTCCTCTATAGTGGTTTTATACCTGTCAAGGTCCCTTATCGAAGCGAACCTCTGGAGCACCTGTTCCTTAAGTATGCCATAAGGCATTGGATGCCTGACCAAAGCCACTTTAAATCCGGCATTCCTCAAAGCTATCGATATATACCTAGAGGTTTGGCTTTTGCCCACGCCTGTCCTAACGCCGCATACTGCTATAACGGGCTTTGAGGACCTAAGCATAGTGTGTGCCGGAGAGACAAGCCAGAAATCTGCGCCTTCTGCGTTAGCTATGCTTGCCTTTTCCATCACATCCTGATAACGCAAATCGCTGTAGGCCATCACACATACGTCTATTCTGAAATCCCGTATAAGCTCCGGGAGCTCAGATTCGTCATATATCTTTATGCCTTTAGGATATAGCCTTCCGCTAAGCTCTTTAGGGTAGGTCCTGCCTGATATGAATGGTATCTGGTTTGCTGTAAAAGCTGCAACTTTATAGCGCTTGTTTTTCCTGAACATTACATTAAAAACATGAAAGTCCCTGCCCGCCGCGCCCAATATTATTACATTTTTTGCGCCTTTTTCCATGATAAGAAAATAACATGCAAAATAATAAAACAGCATCGCGCACGCGCGCATTTATATGCTTTGGCTAAAGTCGAAAGAAGCTTTCAAAAGAAGCTTTATATTCTTTAAAATGGCAAGAATTATTGACTAATCTTATTGCAAATTAGCTGATGTAATGCCTGACCAAAATGATGTGTACGACGCCTCAAAAATCATGGTGCTCGAAGGGGCCCAGGGTATAAGGAAAAGGCCGGCAATGTACATAGGTTCCACAGGCACCTCTGGAGTTCTGCACCTACTTTACGAAGTAATAGACAACGCGGTGGACGAGAGCCTTGCAGGATATGCAAAAAACATAAAGATAAGGCTATTTGTGGATGGCAGCGGCAATGCGGCCGAAGTCTCGGACGACGGCAGGGGCATACCTGTAGACATAATGCCAAAATACAACAAAAGCGCTCTTGAAGTCATCATGACTACGCTGCACAAAGGCGGCAAATTCACCGGTGAAGCATACAAGGTTTCAGGAGGCCTTCATGGAGTCGGGCTTACGGTGGTCAACGCCCTCTCCGAATACACAGAAGTGACCGTAAAGAGGAACGGGCATATATACAAACAAAGTTTCAGCAAGGGCAATCCAACCACTGGCCTTATACAGGTCGGCGACTCTGACGAAAAAGGCACTACAATAAAATTCAAACCCGACAAAGAGATCTTCCCTTCAACAACCTTTGACTCAGCGCTTCTGAAGGACAGGCTGCAATACACAAGCTTCCTCAACCCAAACATAACTATCACCTTAATCGACGAGAGGTTCGAACCCCACGAATTGAACACATATGCATCTAAAGAAGGCATTACTGATTTCATAAGATTCCTTAACAGCAGTGCCACCACCCTTACTAACATAATCCATTCGAAGCACGAGGAGGATGGGATACTAGTCGAATACGCGCTCCAATACAACAGCACCTATGAAGAGAGAATTGAGGCTTTTGTAAATAACATAAGGACCCCTGAGGGAGGCACACACGTGATTGGCTTCCACAGCGGGCTGACGCGCGCAATACTCAACTACATTTCAAAAAACAAGCTGGTCAAGACAGACCTCAAGCTTACCGGAGATGACGTGCGCGAGGGCCTTGTATCTGTGCTCAGCGTGCTTATGCAGAACCCTGAATTTGAAGGTCAGACAAAAGAGAAGCTGGGCAACCCGCGCGTAAAGGCAATAATAGAAACTTCGGTATACGCCCAATTTTCCTCTTACCTGGAAGAGCATCCCGCAGATGCAAGGGCAATAGTAGAAAAGGCCATCATGGCCGCAAATGCCAGGGAAAGCTCCCGTAAAGCAAGGGAACTTGCAAGGAAGAAGAGCATATTTGACAGCTCGGTATTGCCGGGCAAGCTTGCAGACTGCATATATGACGACCCGGAAAAGACAGAGATATTCCTGGTTGAGGGGGAGAGCGCAGGCGGTTCAAGCAAGACCGGCAGGGACAAAAACACACAGGCAATACTGCCTCTCAGGGGCAAGATACTCAATGTAGAGAAGGCAAATTACGAGAAAATATTCGACAACAACGAAATAAAGGCAATGGTAACTGCTTTCGGCGCAGGCATAAACGAAAGCTTCAACCCGGACAACCTCAGGTATAAGAAAATAATAATCATGAGCGATGCAGATGTGGACGGAAGCCACATACGCACCCTTCTTCTTACCTTCTTTTACAGGTATATGAAAAAGATTATAGAAGCCGGATATGTGTACATTGCCCAGCCGCCGCTTTATAAGATAACAAAAGGCAAGGAGACTTACTACTGCTACACCGAAGAGGAGCTTCAAGATAAGAGAAAAGAGCTTGGCGACAACATTGAGTTGCAAAGGTACAAAGGCCTTGGAGAAATGAATCCGGAGCAGCTGTGGGAAACAACCATGAACCCAGAAACAAGGGTGCTGAAGAGAATAAGCATAGCCGATGCTATGAGAACGGACCAGCTCTTCACAATACTCATGGGCATGGATGTGTCAAAAAGGAGGAAGTTCCTCCAAGAGCATGCAGAGGAAGTAAGGGTGCTTGATATATAGTGATACTTTGAAAGAGCCGAAGAATACGCCACTGGAAGACGAACTGCAGACAAGCTACATAGACTATGCCATGAGCGTAATCATAGGAAGGGCCATACCAGACGCCAGAGACGGCCTCAAGCCTGTGCAGCGCAGGATACTTTTCAGCATGTACAGCCTGAAGAATTTCCACAACCAGCCCACAAAGAAGAGCGCCAGAATAGTGGGCGAAGTGATAGGAAAATACCATCCGCACGGCGACCTTGCAGTATACGACGCCCTTGTAAGAATGGCGCAGGACTTCTCAATGCACCACCTTCTTGTGGAGGGCCAGGGAAACATGGGCTGTTTCACCAAGGATACTAAGGTAAAGCTTGCCGACGGCAGGGACCTCAGCTTCGGCGAGCTTGTGCATGAATGCAACATCGGAAAGAGGAACTATGCATTCACCTTCAACGAAAAAACAAGGTCGGTAGAGGTAGCTGAAATAATGAATCCGAGGCTGACCAGGCGCAACTCCAGGCTTGTCGCGGTAAAACTGGATGCTGGAGAAACTGTCAGATGCACACCTGACCATAGATTCATGACAAGCAGCAGCACTTACAAACAGGCAAAAGACCTCGTTCCTGGAGACCTGCTGATGGCCATGCCATCAGATGCTGCCAAACTGCAAGCAGTAACAATATCGGAGCATAGCATCCTCGAAAACCCCAGGCATTCAAGCACCGCTGCGCTGCAGGCTATTGCTTCTGCAGAGGTAGCAACGCCGGAATGCAGAAAAGTAATAGAAGTTGTGCAGCTTCAGGAACTGGAGGACACGTACGACCTTACTATAGAGCCGTGGCACAACTTTGCCCTCTCCTCAGGAATATTTGTGCACAACTCGATAGACGGGGATCCGCCCGCGGCACAGAGGTACACCGAAGTAAGGCTAACCAAGATAGCAGAGGAGATGCTGAGCGACATAGACAAAGAGACTGTAGAATTTGTACCAAATTTCGACAATACAGAGAAGGAGCCGCTTACTCTTCCATCAAAGGTTCCAAACCTGCTGGTAAACGGCGCCTCAGGAATAGCAGTAGGGGTTGCCACAAGCATACCGCCACACAACCTCAGCGAGGTATGCGACGCGATAGTTTACGCATTGGACCACAAGGAAACTGCTGTGGAGGACCTGCTAGGCATAGTCAAAGGGCCGGATTTCCCCACAGGAGGAATAGCAATAATGTCGCAGAACGCATATGCCGGATACAGGCACGGGCGTGGCCAGACAACCGTAAGGGCCAAGGCAGAAGTAGACGAAAAAGGCCGCAGGATAATAATAAAGGAAATACCCTACAACGTGAATAAAGCATCACTTATACAAACAATAGCAGAGAAGGTGCGGGAAAAGCAGATAACAGGAATAAAAGACCTCAGGGACGAAAGCGACAAGCACGGAATAAGGATAACAGTAGACCTTAAAGAGGACGCGAATCCGGAGCAGGTACTAAACATGCTTTACAAGCACACACAAATGGAGGTGACGTTCCCTATAATAAACCTAGCAGTGGTGGGAAAGAGTCTCAAGAGCTTCAATCTTCTCACCATGGTGCAGACCTTCATAGAATACAGGCGCGACATAGTACTCAAAAGGAGCAGGTTCGAACTTAAAGTGGCATCGGACAGGCTGCATATAGTTGAGGGCCTGCTTCTCGCAATAGACAGGATAGACAGCATAATAAAGGACATCAAGGAAAGCGGGGAGGTGGCGCAGGCAAGGTCAAGGCTAATGTCTGAATACGGGCTCTCAGAGAAGCAGGCAAACGCAATACTTGACATGAAGCTGAGCAGGCTTACTCATCTTGAGAATGAATCGCTCAACAGGGAAAAGGCAGAACTTATGGAAAAAGTCTCCTACTACAAGGCCATAATAGAGCAGCCCGGGCGGGTGGACCAGATAATAAAGGAGGAAACGCAAGAAGTGAAAAGGCAGTTCGGCAAGCCGAGGAAGACAGAGATACTCAACATAGACGAGCCGATAGACATAAACGACGAGGACCTGATAAGCAACGAACGCGTAACTGTAATAATGACAAACAAAGGCTATGTGAAAAGGCAGAACATAAACAGCTTTAAGGAACAGGGCCGCGGCGGAAGGGGCGTTATAGTCATAAACCTCACAGAAGGAGACTACGTCAAAGAGATACTGACATGCAACAACAAAGATTACCTGCTTTGCATCTCTAACACCGGAAGGGCATATTGGATAAAGGCATACAACATACCGGAAGGCAGCAGGTACGGGTCCGGAAAGGCCATCGTCAACCTTCTTAACCTTGCACACGGAGAAAGCATAGTGGTAATGCTCGATGTGAAAAACTTCGAAAACACAAACATAATCTTCCTGACAGCGAAAGGCATAGTAAAGAAAACAGACGCAGCACTGTTTTCAAGGCCCAGGTCGAACGGAGTAAGGGCAATAAACCTGCGCCCCGGCGATGAAATCTCGGACGTGATACTCTACTCTGGCGACAAGTACCTCACAATTCTTACAAAGCTAGGCAAGGCGATAAAGTTTGAGGAGTCGGAGCTCAGGCAGATAGGCCGCACAGCTTCAGGAGTGAGGGGAATAAGACTCAGGGGCAACGATGCTGCAAAGAACGTCATATCCGCGACAGATACCGGAAGCATACTTACCGTCACGGAAAACGGCTACGGCAAGCTTACCGACATATCCAAATACAGGACGCAGTCCAGGGGCGGGAGCGGTGTAATCAGCATCAAGGTAAATGAGAAGACAGGCAACGTGTCCAAAGCGCTTTTCGTCAGCGGAGAGCAAAACCTGATGCTGATCAACTCAAAAGGCATAAGCATTACCATACCTGTAGAATCGATTAGGATAACTGGAAGGGCCGCAAGCGGGGTCAGGCTAATGAAGCTCGAGGAGGGCGCCAAAGTTGTCGATGCAAGGGTTATAAGGAAAGGCGAGCAGGAGATAGACACAGGGGCGCAGCCTGCGCCCCCGGCATAAGCCGGTTTATGAACAGAGCGCTATCTCTTCCAATATTTTTTTGTCCTTACAAAGGTCTTCTGCGCTTCAATCAAATCATAGAAGAAGCGCCCGAAGTCTTTTCTCATGTATTTAAGTAGCCTTGCAGCTGTAGAAAGCCCTATGCCATATGTTCCCATTGCTATTACTGCCCTGTTCCCATAGGCGCTTATCATGCCAGCCTCTTTAACCGCGTCTTCGTATGCAGACATCTCTCGCTTTGTAAGGCGCCTTCCGGAGCGCACCTTGTCCAAGGCGCTGCTGTATTCTTCTCTGTATGTGGCAAGCATAGGGCTCTTGCATGAATGGCAGGCATACTTCCTGTCCTCTTCGAGGTCTATGCTCTCTTCAGATACAAATCCGCAGTATGTGCACAGCAGCTTTACGGACTTGCCCTCAATGGAGGACTTGAACGCCTCGATGTCCCTGTCGCTAGGGAGGCCGGGCATTAGAAGCTCCCTGTAATGGTATGCTGACCTGAGAACCTCCTGGGAGAGAGGGGATCCATACGAGCCTACAAACTCCAAAACCACAGAGCCTGACCTAAGGCCTTTCAAAAATTCAGAAACGCTGTCAAGATCAAAACTATTTTTGATTAGGTCCCTGAGCGCCTCCTCGAAAACCACAGATTTCCGGTAAAACTCGATGAGCCTGCCGGTTGCCGCCTTTGTAAGAACCGCCTTCTTTTCTATCACGCCGAAAAGTTTAGCCACCTGTACAAACTTGTACCTGAAAAGGTCAGATCCTGCAGCTATCTCCATCACCTTGGCCTGCGTCATGCCGCCCTTCAGCAGCTCGAATACCATTCTCATATCGGGCCTTCTTCCCGAATCACCGTACTCTACAACAATCGCATAAGGCGTTGCCCTTATCAGGCAGCCCGGCGAGGATTGGGCAAGGAAGAAGCCTACAAGCCTTGCAAGCAGCTCGTTGGCCTGCTTGCCTATAGGTATGTATATTACAGCATAGCTTTCAAGCTCCTCAACAACCACCTTAGAATCTGAAACCGAGAAGTGGCTGTTTTGCCTGGCTATGAATTCCGAGACCTTTGCCAACGTTTCAGCATCGGACAAGTCCGAATCGAATCTGCCGGCCGCAAAGGCCGAGAAGACATCGGCAGCGACAGTGCGCGATACAGGTATGTCCTCCCCTTCCCAGTCCGGAACAGCAGCCTCTATATCCGAGCTAGGCTCCACATATATTGTGTTGCCATCTATGCCCACCACGCGCCATGGAATGCCCTTGCTGATAAAAGAGGAGCCTACATCAAGGTAGCTGTATACAAAGTGTTCGTCAAGCGATGAAACGACCTTGTTGTTCGCAAGGTTCTTGACGCTGAACCTTGTGCTGTCAGGTATCACGCTTATGTTGCGAAAGAAGTACTCCATTGTCCTGCGGCCTATGCCTACAAAGCCTTCCGAGTAGCGTATGAGCTTCAGCTCATCCGCAAAAGCAAGGAGCCTCTCAAAGGTCTCCCTGCCCATGCCTTTGTACGGAGCCGCTGCGGATATGATGCGCATTGCCTTCTCAGCGCTTATCTTTTTGTGCTGCAGCGCCATGGCGCATATCTGGTTTACCGCCACGTCAAGCGCGCCGCTCTCCATCAACCGCGATTCAAGCCTACCTTCAACCGCCCTCTTTGCTATTGCGTCTGCCTCTATTGCATCAAGGGCACCGGCAACCAGTATCCTGCCGCGGGCTTCTTTTTTCTCGGCGTGCCCTGATCGCCCGAGCCTCTGCACCAGCCTTATCGACTGCTTTGGAGACCCATACTGCAACACAAAGTCGACCCTTCCTACATCTATCCCGAGCTCCAGAGAGCTCGTAGCCACAATGCCCTTTATCTTCCCCTCTTTGAAGGCTTCCTCAACCCTCACGCGCTCATCTTTGTCCAGCGAGCTGTGGTGCACTCCTATCCCGCCGATTGGGCTTTCCCTGTCAAGGTAAATTAGCTTGCTTCCAAGCGACTCGGCTACCTGCCTCGTATTTGTGAAAACAATGGTCGCGCTCGAATTCCTAACAAGCTCTGCCACCCTCTCTATCCTTGCCAGAGACTGCGAGTCAAGGCCAAACCTTTCTGCAAACTCCTTGTTCGCGCTTTTAGGAACAAGAGGCATCTCTATTCCTATCTCAAATTTCTTTTGAATTGATGATCTGACGACCCTGTGCTGCCTTCCTGCAAACAGAAACCTCGAAACCTCGTCTGCATCGCCAACAGTGGCGCTGAGGCCTATGCGCTGATATTCGCCTGCTGCTTCTGCAAGCCTTTCAAGTGCAATTGCAAGCTGCACACCCCTTTTGCTGTAGTAGAGCTCGTGCACCTCATCAACAATCACGCACTTCACATTTTTCAGCGCCGCAAGCATCCTTTCAGACAGGAAAAGATTCTGCAGGCTTTCGGGGGTGGTTATAAGCAGCGCTGGAGGGCTTTCACTCTGCTTTTTGCGCTCCGACATGGCTGTGTCGCCATGCCTTACCCCTACGGTTATGCCAACCTCAGAGCACACAGCTCCGACCCTCTTCATAAGGTCGCGGTTCAGCGCCCTAAGCGGCGTTATGTATATTGCTTGCACGCCCTTATCGCGCTCGCCGTTCTTGTAGATCCGGTCAAGCACCGGAATAAGCGCAGCCTCGGTCTTGCCGCTGCCTGTTGGAGCTATTATAAGGCAGTTTCCGCCACCGCCGACTGCCGTTATGGAAAGCGCCTGTATCTCGGTAAACCTGCCGAAAAGTTTCAGGAATGTCTCATAAGGGCCTGACATGTCTTCACGCTAGCCAACCACATATATCGAGCCGTTGACGCTGTGGAGCGTGTTGGCAGCCGTATAATTTAGGCGAAGCGTAAAAACCAGCGCGGTAGGAAGGCTTGTAACTACCGAACCGTCATTGTAGCACTTGGTGCTGACATTTGCAATGCCATAGGCCTGCACCGTTTTGTTAACCTTCGTGTAAGTCGTAGGCCCGAGGAAAACACAGCCCACGCTGTCTATTTTCAAAGGCGAGGAATAGAGGTTTGCGAGCCTCAGCGAAAGTGTGCTGTTACTCATGGTAACATTTGTGCACGCAAAGCCCGGCACAGAACATTGCGGCGGTATACCGTTTGCAAACTCTACCGGCTTGCCAGAGGCGTTGTAGCCTTCAAGCACGTCTATGCCCTCTGGAATAAGCGAAGTTATCAAAGGCGAATTAGTGCGCCACAGCAGGGTAAGGTTGTAAGGCCCTACCTGCGCGCGCGTGTTTATAAGGTACGGCGCGCTCTCAGAGCCGTTGTAAGGTATAACAAGAGTGCTGCAATAGCTAACGTTGCCTGCTGTGTTTATCTGGCCCATGCAGTAATTGTTGTTTGTTAAATTTTCTGTTACGCTGGCAAAATCGAGCGTTTGGTTGAAAATCGCGGTATAGCCCTCGCTCAAAACGTTTCCATAGCTAAGCGTCTCGTTGCCTACGACAAAGCCAGGCACGAGCGGAGGGACGAGCTTCACCCCTGAAATCGGCCTTGGCGCAAACTGCGTTGAGTTGTCGCCAACAGCGCCAGGGCAGCTTCCTGCTCCTGCAGAAGCCACAATCTTTATCCAGCCACCGGAATTCCAGCTGCACAAAGACTCGTTGTCAGGCAGCTTCACCAAGGTTACACTTATGTTCCCAACAGTATAGCTGCTGGCGCTGAGATTTATTCCTTCGGCAGCAACGCCAACTATGTTGGCGGGGAGCAGGTTCCTGTACGGCCCGGGGTTCAGCCATATCGCATAGGCCGCAGATCCATTCCTGTAAATTGCGCGCGCAACGCTCATGTTGTATGTATAGCTGACCAGGTACTCCAAAGCCGCGGCAAACTTTGCCAACCCCGGAAGGCCAGTCATGTTGAACCTCTGCATGCCGTAGTTTGCTGCAAGGTCTGAGTAGAAAAGGAAGCCAAGCGGATCCAGGTTGTCTGTGCTTATCTCGGCGACTTTCCCTGGAGGCAGGGAGAGATAGGCGTCAGGGCTTTCCAACGGCGTTACCAAAACCGAGACAGATGCGGCGGCGCTGGCCCTGTCGCGTATGTCGTAAAGCTTTCCAGGGTCCGCTATCACAGTGAGGTTATACAGGCCTGCTGTTTTAGGCGTGTAATTTATTACAGCATGCGCGCTTTTCCCTGGCGGAATCGAAACGTCGAATACGTTTGTCGTATTCCCATTAACCTCGAAATCAAGGCCGAGTTTTTGAACGGGGGAAGTTCCTGTGTTGTTGACTGAGAGATTGTAAAAAAGCTGCTGCCCTGGATATACCACAGAGCCAGGCCTTAGCCCTATTGGCGCCAGCCCTACCTTTATGCTGATTGCCGATGAGAAGTAGTAGCGCAGGTAAACTGCCACGGCTATGACCACAATTACAAAAGCTATCCATAAATACGCTTCTTTTCCGAGCCTCATTTCAACCAGCTATTTCGCGCTTTCTTTTGCCTTGATGTTCCTTATAACTTCCCCTATCTTCTTTGAAATTTCCTTGTAATCCGAATCAAAAAGCTTTGACGACCACGCTTCAGGGTCGAATCTGTCTCCAACATCGGGTTTTTTGAAACAGAAATGCCCCTGCTCGTTCTCAACAAGGCCCATCTTCTTCATGCGCAGCAGATGGTACCTCAATGTCTTTTCGTTTATGGTTTCCCAATTTGCGTTTATATATTCTATCATTGACTTCACGTCAGGATCCACATTCTTTACG
>JAVZPV010000007.1:0-15906 GCA_038881385.1 Candidatus Micrarchaeaceae archaeon
CCATTGTTGTCAAAACCAAATGGATAAAACACCTCATAGCCACGCATGCGCTTGAACCTGGCTATAAAGTCAGCCTGAGAGTATGAAAAAAGATGGCCAACATGTATAAAACCAGAAACTGTTGGCGGAGGGGTATCTATAGCAAAAACCGGCTTACCGCTATTCCTAAACTTATATGTCTGCTCTGCCTCCCATTTATTCTTTAGCCGGGCCTCTGCCTCTTTGTGGTCATATTTATCTTGCATAAAGATTTATCTGAAGGATGCTTTATAAAAGTAATAGGAAAAAGGAGTAAAAAGGGAGTAAAACTGTAGCGGAAAAAGATTTACTGGCAATGCCTTTTTAGAAGTTCTGAAAGTTTAGCACTTACTTAGTTCGGAGCTTACTTCCAGGAGCTTAATTAATGCTAATTATATGTTAAGTTTGCTTGCCGACCCTTACTATCAGACCTCTTACCATTTCTCTTTTAGATTCAAGGAATGCGTCAGTGTTGAATGCTACCTTAATTTTGCCTTCTCCTAGCCCTTCCTCCCTTTTCAGATATTCAATGAATCTTTTAGGCGTCTCATTAGTTACATCAGAGTTGTAAGCTACTGTATCCATTCCAAGGCTTGCCGCACGGCCTTCGAGGTCCCTTCTTATAATCTTGAATTCTTGATAATTCCTTACCCTTGCGCTTCCTTCTAAGGAATCAACAACAAATATGCCATTTTCACTGTCTAAATAGCATATAGCGCTTGCATGTGGCTGCATATTAGGTTGCGAATATGCAATAATATCTATTTTAGGGTCGGTAATGTAAGCGATTACGTTTTTCTTGTGTGTGTATGCATTAATGCCATTTGGGAAGTAAACACATGCTGACTGGACTCTGCTATCAAAATCTAGCGGATTTGTGCTTATTGCAGAAATCATAATCCCTTTTTGGTTAATATTTACGCTTTTCCCCAATACAGCGTCAATGATGTTTTTTATGCTCTCATTACCTGTATTGAGCAGTATATCTATCGCAGAATCTATATCACCAGATTTTACGGCCCCTACTATCAAGCCTTTGACGTCCCTGTAATTCTGCGAAAACTGGGTAAATGCTGAGTCCACGGCCTTAGGGCTCGTAATAGAACCGATAATTAGCTTCGATTCGGCGAATCTTTCAGCATTCGGTGATCCTATGATTGAGGTTATAGCATTTATTTTTATATTTTCCTTGTCAACCAGGCTTACCTTAAAGCCACTTTCCACTCCATTCGATGAGACTGTATATGTCCTTTCATCCCTTCTTTCTGATCTGTTGACATAAAAAGCTATCGTAGTTCTGTATTCATCTCTCGAACTTAGAAAGGTCTGGATTTGCCATTCTGGCAGGTCAAATCTAATTCCATATTTTTCCTTAACCAGCACGTTTACGATATCTGTGTAGCTATTTATGTTCTCTTTAGTCGGCAGTGGGAGGAATTCATCGCTGTTGGCGTAAAGTAGGCAAACTTTAAGGCTTTTTGCATCGGTTATAAGGCCACCTATTCCATTTTCGATTATGCGCGCAACATTTTTTTGATTAAGCTGTTCTATTTTACCAGACTTTACTGCCATGTCTATTATTTTTAATAGAGTCCCAAGAGTGTGGCTCTTCTCTTTGTTATTTAAGGGCACACCTAACGAATATGATATTATTCTTGCTGCAAATGCAGCGGTTCTTTGGTTATATTTGGATATTGAACATGCTAAGCTCAGCAAATCCCTTGCATTTCTTGTGTTTAATGCGATCCTCGATAGGCTTGAGGCAATTTCCTTTGCCATTATCCCTTCATAACTGTGTACTGCATCAACTATTTCTTTATTTGACATTATCGCTGCTGTCTGCAGAACCGCCTGCTTATCTTCTGTATAGAATGCAATTCGTGAAATAGCATAGGCTATTCCTTCTGAAGCCTTGCCTTTATACATGTTTAAGGCATCGATTACCTTTTCATCTGATATTATGTTAATCGTTTTAAGAACTACTTCAGGTTTTTTTGTATAGAATGCTATTGATGAAATGCTGTTAGCTATTTCAGCGTATGCGTTTTTGCATTTTTCCAAAAGGTCCAGTGTTCTCAGCACTACGCTTGTATTTCCAGTATAATAGGAAATTTTGGAAAGGCTAGTTGAAACTTCCTTTGAACTTTTGCCGCCATATCCGAGCAGAAATTTCGCAGTTTTGGAAACGGCCTCCGCGCTTCTCGTATTGCACGCTATGCGCGCCAAGTCACATGAGAATACGTTTGCTGAATCTCTGGAGGACAAACCTATTAATTTTGAGCTTTCGCAAACAGCCGTGCCGCTTCTTGTATAAAAAGCTATTTTTTCAAGGTCTTCAAAAATATGGCCAGCGTACGTTCTTGAATTTTCGCCTAGCGCCCTCTTTATCTCACTTACAGCCTCGTCGTTTTTAACGTATTGCCTGATTCTATCTAAATATTGGCTAAAAAGGCCCTCGCCTAAAGCTTCCGTATAAACTCACCTTGCGTGTTTGCATTAGGTTGCATTTAATCGGTAATTTAATTGGTAACTTGCATGGTATATATACTTTTATTACGAAAACAAAATCGGCGCATTTATTTGTTAATTTGGCATACCAACAGCTGCTTCGGCATAAAAAGCTCTTTTAACTCAGCGAGCGGGAAGTCCCTTATCATCCGCATGGGCGGGATAGTTCATTGCTGTAGCATAAAAATTGATGGCGTAGCTGAAGTATTAATAATCTGTGGACAGGTTTGGTCTCCTGCTGCAGCCTACATCTCCAAGCTAAGGCCCTTCCTGATGAACAAATCTACATCAGCACTTGAGGTGTTAAGCTCCTTTGCCTGAAGCCTCCTCTGATATTCCCATTGCGGCTCAAAAAGTATGCGCGCTTCGGCAACGCTCAGGCCAGCCTGCTTGCCGTGACACATGCCAATTATATCCTTTACAAAAACCTCTGAAGTATTCAAGCCTTTAGCGTTGCCAAGTTCGACGCACCTGTTTTCATTGTAGAGTTTCCATGTTCCCCTTTTGTCTGAGTTGAACTCTTCATCAGAATTGAGGTATTCAAGTTCCAGGTATGCGCCTGACTTAAAATAAAATCTTGCAGCCTTGATGCCTTTCTTTGTGCCTTTAGCCATCCTCATCGTGCAGGTTGCCCCATTAGCAAAATGCTTGCCTGAAAGCCCTACATAAGCAGCTATGCCAGTAGGATGTTCAGCATCATATTTCTTATTTACCATGAATAGCTCGAAATCTGCAAGGTCTGCCTTATCTGCCTTTGCCCCATTGACCACTATCTCGAAGGTGTGTATCCAATCCATGAAAAGGCCGCCGTTTTTGCCTGAAAAAAGCCATGCGCTTCTCCTCGAATCCTCCTCATTCTCAACCTCAAAAAAGCTTTCTGACACTGCCTTAACCTTGCCGTATTTTGCTGTATAACGTTCAAGCAGCCCATCTAAGCCTTTTGTAAGCTGCTTTTGCAGATAATGCAGATGCAGGTATGCTTTTCTCTCAAGGCCATTTTTTTCAATAAATTTTGCTACTTTCTCAAATTCTTCCCTGTTTGTGCCCCAGGTCTTTTCAGTTATAGTTATTTTGCCGTGGCTTAGCGATTGGATTGTTTGCTCTGCATGGTATTCATTTGGGTCCGATATGTGGACTATGTCAAGGCCCTCATAAAAGCTGTCTGGAATAGGGGTATTTTTTTCAATCCTGTAATAGTCTTTTTCCTGCAGCCCCATTTCACGCATCTTTGCTATCTTACCTTCAACGCCGCTAACTCCTGCAACCTTAGCCACGCGCACCTCGCCACTGTCGCGAAGCCCTGCATAAAGCCTATTAAACCAGTGGCCGAATCCTACCGCCCCTAGGTTGTACATAATATTACCTATCTTTTGTCATCTTTCCCCTGCTCTGAACAGCATGGCCTCCAAACTCATGCCTTAGTGCAGCAAGAAGACGGTCGCCGAACCTGTATTTTGAGCGTGAAGAGAACCTCTCAAACAGCGAATGGGAAATGGCTGTAAAAGGAATCCCGTGCTCTACCGCACACTCGACTGCATACCTGCCTTCGCCTTTGTCCTCTACATAAGGGTCAATCGATTCAAGCCTTGGATCTTTTGCCAGAGCCCTTCCTGTCAGTTCCATCAGGTAGCCGCGTATCACAGAGCCATTGTTCCATACCTTCGCCACCTTTTCAAGGTCAATGTCCTTGTAAGGCCCGTTTGCTACTAGATCCATGCCCTCTGCAATTGACTGCATCATTCCGTACTCTATTGCATTGTGGACCATCTTGACGAAATGACCGGCTCCGGCGCTTCCGGCGTATATGCAACCGTCCTTTACACTTAGATCTTTGAATATCTGCTCGGACTGGGCATAGACATCTTTCTTTCCACCTACCATTATGCACATGCCGTTAAGCGCACCGCTTGGCCCGCCGCTGCATCCTGCATCAAGGAGCTCTATGCCTTTGCGTTCAAGAATCTCATAATGCTCTAAGTCATACTTATAGTTAGAGTTAGATCCGTCTATGACTATGTCACCTTTACTAAGGAGCTCAGAAAGTTCGGCTACTGCGCCGTTGGTTACTTCTCCATCAGGGAGCATGAGCCACACAATTCTAGGGCTCTCCAATTTTTTTACAAGGTCACCCAGTGAGTCTGCCCCTTCGGCTCCCTCCCTGGCCACCTCATCTACAGGCTCCCTTGACCTGTTGTATGCTACAACTCTGTAGCCTTTCCTGAGCATCTGAAGCGCTATGTTCTTGCCCATCTTGCCCAATCCATATATTCCTATCTCCTTGGCATGCATTTTACCACTGCCTCCACAACGGAATAAAAATACAGCATATATCTTTATATCCTTTAACCACGCAGATACTGTGCAGTGCTGCTCATGTTTCATGTACGCAGGCAAAGCAGCCCTAATTGCATGTGATTAATTTGGCCGAAAGCGGAGTGGGTACAGCAAGCAATGAAAAGGCAGCTTCGAAAACATTATTTGCCAGGTTGAAAAATCCATCAGACATATTTTTTATAGCTATGCTAATCTGCATAATCATACTTGCAGTATATTTCAGAACTGCAATGCTAAGATTTTTCGGTTTCTACGAGCCCGATGGATTTTACCATTATTCAGTAATACGTGATGCGGTAGAGCACGGCCTAGTAATTCAGCCATACCTCTCTATATCTGGATATCCCGAACCCACCAAGGTTACAGAGCCATATGGCCTATACTGGGTTACCCTGATACCTTACGCATTCCTCCGCTATTTCGGAATAAGCTATTACACTGTCGAAAGGCTAATACCAATACTGTTTGGCGTACTTGATGTACTAGGTGCATACCTCCTTAGCAGATATATAAGCAAGGACAAGCTCTTTGGGCTTCTTGTAATGGTTTTTGTTGCCCTTAGCGGAGGGGATGAGGCCAGGACAAGTGCGCTAATCTACAGAGGCGATGCCTTTGCAGTAATCTTCCTGCTGCTTGCGCTTGTAGGCTTCATAGAGATATTTAGGGTCCAGTCGCGCAACAAGAAGTTGCTTTTTGCAGTTCTTTCAGGCATATCGCTTAGTCTATGTGACCTTGTCTTCAGTGGCGGTCCTTTTGCAGTTGCGGTTTATGTGATAACATTTTTCTTGTTGATTGTCTGCGCCTTTATATTTGCAAAGAGTGACCTTATAGAAAATTCAAAATACGGCCTGGTCCTTGCATTTACCTGGTGGGTTTTTACAAGCGCCTATATGAGTATAGGATGGATGCAATCACAGGCATTTACCGGGACCCAGTTCGCATACCTCTTTATTCCTATGATACTTGCCTGGTGCCTATTTTACGCAATAATAAACAAAGGCGAATACTTTGTAAAATATGTTGATCTGCACAGCCTGCTCGGCACTCCTTTGCGGCGTGCTGTATTTCTAATTGCCCTTGCTGTGGTATTCCTTATAATTTTTGAATACGTGGGAAGCGGCTTCATCTACGATACCTTTATCAACAACGGGTTTATAACAGCAGGCAACGCCAACATAAAAGCTACTGCAGGTAGCATATTCGAGTCCACAATACAAGAGCTGCAGCCGCCTACGCCAGCTTTCCTCTTTGCAAGCTTCGCAACAAACTTATATATCACTCCCCCTTCCATAATAGTCCTGATCTCGTCTTATATAGGCAGGGACATAAGCCTGATATTCATAGCTCTGCTGTTTTCATTTATACCATACTTCTTCATGCAGGTATATGACTCGGGTAAGTTTTTTTCCGGCAGGCCAAGGTTTATGTTTGATATAAACGTTGGTATGATCGTTATTTTATCGTATTTTGCAGTAACTGCCTACTTGCAGATGCACGCAATACGATTCAATTCGCTTATATCAATACCTATTGCAATACTGAGTGCATATACAATCTACTGGGTTGCGAGTTATGGCATATCTAATTACAGCAAAAAGTTTATTTACGGTATAGCAGGCGCTGCAGTCTTCTCTGCCATAATAATGCTGAGCGTTGGAATACAGCTTTCAATACTGCTCCCATCAATAATCAAATCGCAGACTTTATATGGCGTTTTATCTGTAGCGCTCGGAATAATTGCGGGTCTACTTGTAATGCTAAAATACCTTTTTAGATTTGAGGGAAGGCGCGGCCTGTTCCTTTCTGCGGGCCTAATACTATTCTCAATCACATATGCTTCTGTCCAGTATTCATACTTCGCAGAGTATCCTGGAATAGAAGTTGCCTCAGTTTTAATGGTGCTGTCTGTCATTTGTATAATTCTTGCAGAGAAAAAATGGAAAGTGAATGCATGGTACGCATTCGGTATCGTATTTTTCATTTATGGCCTTGCGTATTACAACGCAATATTTACTTCTGAATTGGTTCAGGCAGACTCCCTTAACCCTGCTTTCTTCTCTGCGCTTCAATGGTTTGGAGCAAACTCTCTGCAAAATGCTTCTGTACTTACCCTGTGGCCAGATGGCTCGGTAGTCGAAGGCGTTGCAAACCGCACAAGCGTAATGGACAGCGTGGGAGCCCAAAATCCCAATGTTGCCGACCCTTTTGCCGCATGGCTTCTCAACTCTTCTGATGACCCGCAGTTCCTTGAAAGCAATATTATAGGCAGGCCAAGCTATTTTCTGATAAGGAATACGTGGCTTACCGAGTCTGGTGGGATCTTTACAGAGGCAAGCGTTGCAAACAGCAACCTCAACGGCTCAGATTACTCTTACATAGGATTTAGCTCATTGACAGAAAATTCTAATGCCTCAGATCTATACCTGCAGCTTATAAGCCAGCCAATAAGCTTCGGCAGATATATGGTGGCAGAAATGCTGCTTAACAGGAGCACTTTGGATCCTATACGAAGCACGCTTTTAGTTTATAACACAAGCAGCAATAGGCTAATCGGAGAAGCGCCGATAGGCACTATCACGCTATACGACCAGTATAATTCAAGTGTAACCCGACAGAATGAATCAAGTCCTGCACTCGCATCTAGTGCGTACTCAATTCTAATAAATTACTCTACTGTACCACGCCAGCAGGCCGCACTCAACATAACAGGCGTCTATGCGCTTGCGCCAGGACTCGAAAACAGCAACATGTTCAAGTTCCTCTTCCTTTGCAATGAGCTAAGCTGTGTGTGGAACAATAAAATTGCCAAGCTGCAGCTAATCTACCACAATAGCGACACTAAGATTTTCAAAATAGAGTATAACCAAAGCTAGCCAGAGACAGGAATCGTGGTAGCCGAAGTAAGGAAAAGGAAAAAAACAAAAAGAAACTGCTATGTCCTCTTATTCTTTTAAGACTTGCTTTTACCTCTTCCATTCTCCCTTCGCAGCTGCCATACCTGCAGCGCTGCCAAGGAATGAGAGTATAAAGCCTATCAGCACAGCGACGAACCATGTTGCGTTTCCGGCTGTCAAAGCCACAAGGGTTACACCAGCTGCAGTCGCGCAGCTCATTGCCTTCCATGACGCCATTCCTCCCCAGCTACCAAGTTCTGCAAAGCTAGTGAAGAAAAGGGCTATTGAACTGATTGTCGCTACGCCGTAAAACAGAGGCGTCCACAGTGACCCCACGCTTCCAGAGCCTATCAGGGTGCCTGCATTCCATGATCCATAGAGTGCAGCTACTGCAGCCAAAAAGAAGAGGCTGCCTACAAACTGCAACACGAATCCGGCTACATTGTTACCTGCATTTTTAGCCATTTGTATCACAATATCTACCACTGCGACCATCTTTTTAAACATATCGCTACTGGCTTAAATTATTTTGACAAATGACGAAGTAAGCTGGCAAATAGAAATTAATATAATAAACCGCCTAAATTAGAGATGGCCTAAATCGGAGATTGCTAAATACTATTTGCATTTAGCACTGCAACTGTTGTACTATCTGAGAAAAAGTGGATGCTGAATATGGTCCTATCGCTGTAAGCGCATATCTTACTGTACCACGCCCTATCCTTTTATCTGAAAACGATGATGTACCTCCTAAATCATTAATTGGGAAATTAGTCTTTGCAAAACAAACTATCTTAAAGCCTTGTTGCGCCTGCCGGTGCGCAGGTGTCAAGGCAGGAATAATAGTGTGTATAGCAGTATATGTTGTAGTAGGATAAGTTGTATATCAAATTAATGGAAATGGAACACAGTACAGCTCAGCCATCAACCCATAACCCAACGAGTAATATATGGATTGAAAATACGGGTCATACGCATAAAAGACATATACAGCAATATCTGCCTCTATTACATTCCGCGGACCATAATAATAATAACAAACTTCATTTCCACTAGGAATTATAGTAGTTGTAGTAGTAGATGTTGTAGTAGTTGTAGTAGTATAAAATGTTGTAGTAGGATAAGTTGTATAAATTGGATAATAAATTGGATAAAATATTGTAGTAGTATAAAATGTTGTAGTAGGATAAGTTGTATATATAGTTGAGGTAGACGAAGTGGTAGTCGAAGTAAGTGGCGTTGCGGTATAAGTTGCTGTTACTGTGCAATTGTACTCAGCAACTATTATGCCAGTTTGGCCAGACGCGCCGCACCCTGAGACATTTGGATGTGAGTAGGAGTAACCGCCTCCCGTAAGGGTGCTGTTGAAGTAGTATGTTACCCTTGATCCTGGAGTAAAATACAAAGACAGGGGCAGCTGCGAGGCCTGGTATTTCACATTGTTTATAACCAACGCGTTCCCAGAAGCGCCAATAACATTGGATATTGCAAATACAAGTTTTAGCGTTGGGCCGAATCTTATCACGGTGTTTGCTGAATAACCGGAAAAGTTGGCGTATACTGTAACGTTTCCTGTAACGGTGCTGTTGATATATGATACCGCAGTGCCGTTTGAAGCAGTAACTACTTCAGTTGGCCTTAAAGTTGGAAACGGCTTTGACTCTGAAAAACTCACGCTTGCGCCCTGGAAAGGAGCCCCAAGGAAATAGACTGTTGCGGTAAGTTTGTCAAGTTGGCCGTTTGCAGGCTGGGTGGAGTTTGCAACCGTAAGTTTTATTGTGAATGGCGGATTCTGCGTGCTGTTTCCTGAAAGGGCAATGCCGCTGCATCCGGCGCACGATTCGCTTCCGCCACGCGATTCTGCAACTGAGTAAAAGCCTGAAACAAGGACTATTGCTGAAAGTAGTATTAGTAGCCAAACATAAGGAAACTCTGTCCTGCTCCTATAAGTATTAATCCCCGGCATTTATCCCAACAACGAATT
Organism: Candidatus Micrarchaeaceae archaeon; assembly: GCA_038881385.1. GTDB lineage: Archaea > Micrarchaeota > Micrarchaeia > Micrarchaeales > CABMGC01 > JAKAVK01. Next base: position 9,739 of record JAVZPV010000007.1, read on the forward strand.
GTGCACTGAATATATTAAAATGCATATATTTAAAAAATATATTTAAAAAGCGTAGGGCGGCAGTCTGTGTAACCTGGCTTTGTATTCCCATGTAAAAACGCTCAAAGGAGCATTTGCAAACTCTTAAAAGCCTTGAATAGTGAGTAGATATACGATACGATGAGGGCAGCTGATGCGGTTACATATTTCAGAGTAGCAGTGATACTTTTCGTTGCATATTTAATTATAGAAAAAGTAAATCCTATAGCGATAGCCCTGCTTATAGCCTTTGCAATGCTGCTTGATGCCTTTGATGGCTATGCTGCAGTTTGGGAAGGAAGCGGTGGAAGGATTTCCTTGATAGATTACATACGCGCCGCCGCCAGCCGAGGCGCGTATGCTAATGAGATAAAAAAGATAAAGCTTAGGCTTGCAAGGACCGCCAAGCATGGTCCAAGAATCGACGTTGCAGGGGACCGCGTTGTCGAATACGTGCTTTGGATTGTTTATACTTACGTTGCGGTAATACCGCTCTACGTGCTATTTGCAGTAGTAATAAGGCACTCTTTTGTTGATGCACTTATGGCAAACAGGGGCACCTCCTCAAAGATGAAGACAAAGCTTGCAAAAGTAGTCTATTCTTCAAGCATTGGCAGGGGCGGCATAAACGTGGTAAAATTTCTCGCCTTCTCATACCTTGCGTTTGCGTATATTTGGGGATGGAATATTGCAGTAGGATATCTGCTTGTTGCAGTCCTCGTAGCCTATATAATGGTTAGGGGAATAGCAGAGGCATATGAATCTATGCAGGAGTAAGCATGCTTGCATGGTTACTGTACAAAACAGTAAAGTTCAAAAGCATGAAAATTATTTTTGGCGGAAGGAAAACCAATGTGTTTATAGCTGATAGCTTTGCAAAACAGCTTGTAGGGCTTATGTATAGGGATAGCATTGACAGCGATCAGGGTATGCTCTTCATATTTGGCCGCGATTCAAAGTGGGGTATATGGATGGCACATATGAAATTCAGCATAGATATAGTTTGGATTGGCAAGGATGGAACTGTTGTGGACTTAAATGAATCTGCCAAGCCCTGTGCATCTATATTTGATTGCAAAACTTATTATCCGAAAGCTGAATCAAGATTTGTGCTTGAGCTGCCTGCAGGCAATGCGAAAAGGATGCACATAGGCATAGGCAGCAGAATTTTCCTGCCTAATAGACTACTGCGTAATTTAAAATAAACGCAACAACAAAACCAGCAAGTATGCCTGCGTATGTAAGCCAGACATATTGCCTCCTTAGCTTTATATCCTTCTTAGCCTCTTTGACGCACTTGCTCATGTTTACGTGGAAGAGGACAAGCACAACATAAAGTATTGCGGCGCTTGCCAAAGAGTCAAAGAATATAAGGAAATAGTTTGAGAAGAAAACCAAACCTATTACAGTGCCTATTATGGTAGGTATGCCGCTGACGAGAAAGGCGCTAACTACAAACCATTTCTCAACCTTTTCCTTAAGCCCTATAAGCGGCGCAGAGATGGGAAAGCCTTCTGTAAGGTTTTGCAGCGAAAATCCTATTATTGAGATTATGTATATAGGCAACAGCCCTGCTGCGCCGGCTGAACCGAACAGCAGGCCTTCTGTAACGTTCTGGAATCCTATGCCTACAGCTGCAAGCATTGAGGTCCTTTTTGGGCTTTCTTCAGGGTCCCTGCTGCTGCGCGGTGTTATAAAGAAAAGGAATGATAGCGAAAAGCCAGCTATGAAGATCAGCAGCAGCGGATTAGACAGCGTATAGTTGCCGAACGCATTCGCAACGTCTCCGTATACATCAAGCATTAGAAATACAAGAATGCCTATTGCAGCGGCATTGAGGAAGAGCATCTGCTTTGTCTTGAAGCCCTTGTGGAAGATTATTGGCATAGACAGGAAAACTGAAAAGCCCATCACGAATGAGAGCAATATTGTCAAGTAACTGCTTATCATAAACCGGCACTCTTTTATAACTCGGTTATATTTTATAAAGTTTTGTCAATTCTGCAATTTGATCAGGGCCTCGAACTCCTCCTTCTCTTTAGCCGAGAATGAGTCCCTCACTGGTTTTATTATAGAAGCAAGGGCGCCAGCTACGCTGCCCTTTAGGTCAACGGGATGTATCTTTTTTTCAGCATAGGCCCTTTCCAGTTCCTCGTAAGAATTGAACTCTGCATCGCCGCCGTACTTTGGTGGCCTTTCCACTCTGAAGCTGCCCATTATCGGGAATATTACATACCTGCACAGTTCCATGACTGGATTTTCCTGAACCGCTCCCTCAGGGCACCATGCGCCTTTCAGTATAGATTTTATTCCCTCGTCAGATTCAAGGATTGATATAGAAGAGCCTGGCTTGGACTTGCTCATTTTTATGGCCGCAACTGCCTCCTCTTTTTCCATTCCTGCAATGTGATCCTTTGCTGGCTCGCTAAGGCTTGAAAGCAAGTGGTGGTGCAGAGGCACAATCTCGTTGAAGTGCATGTCCCTGAACAGCTCCTTGGCAAGCATGTGGATACGGCGCTGGTCCATTCCAGAATGGGGTATGTCGACCCCCATAGCGCGTATGTCATTAGCCTGCATTATAGGGTATATGTACTGCGAAACGTGCAGGATGTCCTTCTCGCTCCTGCCCTGTATTATAAGTGTCCTTGTAGCCCTTGACATTGTGGTCCTGCTTGCCATACGCAGCATGTCGTGCCAGTATTCGTCGTTTCCTTTGTAAAGCTCTGAGCCGAGGACCACTTTCGTTCCTGGGCAATACATGTTGAACAGCTTCCTGTAGAATTTTGAGGCTTTGATTATCCGTTCCCAGTCCCCGCCCAATTTGTTGTTTGCCATGGTGTGCCAATCGGCAAGCAGCACCTGCGTTTCTATGCCTGCTTTTCTTAGGTCATTTATCTTTTTGCCTGCTACCAATATATGGCCTATATGAGGCATGCCACTTATCTCGAAGCCTATGTAATGCACAGGCCGGCTCTTTGTCTCAAGGAGCGCTTTCATCTCGTCCGGCGTAACTATCTCTTCAGTTGGCGGCGACTTTATCAGTTCAAGCCTTGATTCTATGTCCATGTTACGTATTACTATGAATCAGAGCTAAATAAAAGGATGTCGCAAACGCAATTTTATCAGGCATGCTCAGTAGTGTTTTTATTACTTTGCAGCATATCTATCATTGCGACGATTTCCCGGGTAATTATATGGTTGATACCAATCCCGCTTTGAATGGCGGTGCCATGTCAGTGGATGATGAGGAACTGCTTAAGTTTATCGAATCCGCAAAGCCAAAGATATACGTGGTTGGAGCTGGCGGAAGCGGGTCCAACACTGCCACGAGAATGTCGGAGCTCAATATAGAAGGCGCCACGCTCATTGCTATGAATACAGATGCGCCGCACCTTGCAAGAACCAGGGCTTCACGCAAGGTCCTGCTCGGAAAAAAGTCCACAAGAGGGCTCGGGGCCGGCAGTGACCCTAAAGTGGGCGAAGATGCTGCAATCGAAAGCAAGGAAGACATAAGGCACCTTCTAAGCGATGCACAGCTTGTCTTCCTTACATGCGGGCTTGGAGGCGGAACAGGGACAGGTTCTATACCTATAATAGCCCATGAGGCAAAGGAGCTTGGGGCTCTTACAGTTGCTATAGTAACACTGCCATTCTCGAGCGAAGGTCGCGTCAGGATGAGGAACGCCCTAGAAGGACTGGCAAAGCTGAGGAGGGTCACAGACACAACGATAATAATACCGAATGACAAGCTTCTTGCCGTTGCGCCAGACCTGCCCCTTAACATGGCATTCAGGATTAGCGATGAGATACTTGCCAAGGCAACAAAGGGAATAATAGAGATGGTTACCAAGCCAGGAATGGTCAACCTTGACTTTGCAGATCTGAAGAGCGTGCTTAAGGATTCTGGCTATGCAGTTATAGGCATAGGCGAGGCAAATGCAACCCAGTCAGAAGACAGGTCTATAGTCGCGATAGAAAATACGCTGAAGAGCCCGCTTCTCGACGTTAACCTTGCCACTGCAAAGAAGGCTCTTGTTAACATAATAGGCGGCGACGACCTTACTCTTAGGGAGGCAGAGCGCATATTCCAGGAAGTTTCGAGCAGAATAAGCGAAGACGCAATGATGAAGTGGGGCGCCAGGATAGATCCGTCTTTGCAGAAGAACGTGCTTAGGATAATGGTGGTACTGAGCGGGGTTGAGTTTGCTGAATACACAGAAAATGGGATAAAGAAAAAGCTTGCAGAATCAGGCAATATGGACCTTGACCAGATCTTTGAAGAGGAATCGAAACAAAAATGAGTGTCTCTGAATGTCTTTTACTCCTATAAAATCGCTGAAAGAATTTTATGCTGACTCAAAGCACATACTTAGCGTAAGCTACAAGCCAGACCGCGACACCTTCATGCGCACAACAAAGATCGTAGTGTTTGGAATTATCATACTTGGCGTAATGGGTTTTGTGATCTACGAGATAATAACGCTGATAGCCCATTGACCATTAGCCTAGTTTTGTGACAGCATGCATGCTTAGGATTGTAATTTCTTAGGCTCTGACCCAGTGGATCTGCTTACCGTTAGATAAATCTTTCCGGTTCTAAAGCATTATGCGCATCTTGATGCTATGCTCTTCTAAGGATACTGCCTCTTCAAACATGGCAAACCATTTAATTGAGAGCCACAATTTCAGCAGTCATGGCCCAGGCAGATTTGAATGCATAGGCGAGGGCATATCCCTGCAGATTGTGGATAAGTACCTCTGGGAGTACCAGGAAGCGGACCTAACCGGAGCAGACATTATATATTTCTTAAGCCAGCACCATAGTTCTGAAGGCATACCGGCCTTGACTGTGCACTCAACCGGTAACTGGAATGAGGAGAATAAATTCGGCGGGAAGGCTTCCACCCTCTCGGCAGCTGCTCCTGTAGCAATGCTCTCTGCACTTAGGAATTTGGGGAAAACTGGGTACGGGATTGGCTCGACATATGAGGCAACGCATCACGGCCCGTGCCTTGAAACACCCTCACTGTTTGCAGAGATGGGGGGCAATGAGGAAACGATCTCTGATAGGAAGCTTGCAGAGCTGGCCGCAGAAAGAATTTTCGAATCGGCAATAGAGATAAGGGAAAGGCGTGCAGAGTTTCGTGCGATAGCGATAGGCATAGGTGGAGGGCATTATCCATACAAATTTTCAGCAATGGCAAACGCAAAGGGTTATGCCTTCTCTTACATAATGCCAAAATATGCGATAAGGAACAAGGCCGGTTCGGTAAATCTTGAAATGCTCTCGCAGGCAGTATTGAAGACAAAGTCTCTTGACATAGCCGTTATCGATTGGAAAGGGCTCGATTCAACTTCGCGGAAGGATGTGATAGCAGAGCTTGGGAGGCAAGGAATTGATTATGTAAAGGCATAGGCTCACGTATACTCTTTTATTTTGTGCGGTATTAGAGTAAATGTTGAGTGGCAGAGGCTTTTGCAGAAAGTTGCTATCCGGATTACATGCAAACCTCAATGGATTCGGGGCATACGCCGCGTAGCGCTTTTGGCAAGTAAGTGCGTTTTAATGGAATCGTTAAAGTTGTTTAGGGTGGTTTGGTGAAGGTAGCTATAGTAATACCGCAGAACGGTTTTAAGGACGAGTCGCTAAAGGCAATTTCAGAAATGCTTGAAAAATGGAATGTTGAGGCCGTAATAGCCAGCGTTTCGAACGAGAAGGCAGTCGGATACCACGGTGCAGTTGCAGTGCCAAAGATTAAAATAGATTCATTAAGGTCTAACGATTTCAATGCTATAGTGCTTATAGGTGGGCCTGGCGTAGAGCGGTATTCTCTCTATGATTTCAGGCCCCTGCTGGACATACTCAAGCACTTCTCAATGAACGGAAAGGTTGTGGCTGGAATAGACAATGCTATAAAGATAATCGCGAGGGCTAACATAATAGCAGGCGTTAAAGTAGCGGCTCCTAAAGACGAGGACGCGCGAAGGCTTGCTGTTCTTTACAAGGGCATCCTAACAAACAGCTATATAGAGCTTGACAAGAACGTGCTAACACTAAATGACCCGGAGCGTTCGGAAGAGCTTGCCGACAGGTTGCTTGCAAAGCTGGGCGCAAAGTAAGTAATCCTGAAAGCCAACCGTCCGCTGTTG
>JAVZPV010000008.1:0-15367 GCA_038881385.1 Candidatus Micrarchaeaceae archaeon
TATGCGTACAATCCAGCAAAGGTTGAGCCGACATGCACATAAAGTACATGGCCTGTGACATTGAACTTCTGTGTTGAAAATGGAGCTACTTGTGTTGTGTTTGTAAGCACACCGTCATAGTAGACATTTATAGCTGCGTTTGACTGGCCTGCTGAGTTAGGCTGACCAAGGTCTGTGAGCTGTACATTGAATCCATCTATGGTAGTATTTGTCACGTTCTGACCTACATACACTGTCCTAAGCGGAGACAGTGCTGAAGCGAGCTCTAGGCTGCCTCCTGTTGTTGTGGTAGTACTTGAGACAGAACTACCAGGAGAGGTCTCATTGACTATTGTCCAGTTCTCTCCAAGAAGCCTTATTGGCACGTTTATGTTCATGTCGTTTGAGGCAGTTCCATTTGAGATCGTGTTTGCTATCGGCTTTGAGAATGTGGCCTGGTACGCGCCGCCTGCGTCAAGGAGCTGGAAGTTGTTCACTCCAGACTGCTGGTTGAATACAGGGAACCCTGTTATCCAAAGGGATGTGCTCTCTCCGTTTGCGCCCCAGTTGTTTGCAAGCGATGGGAGCTGCGAAGATGTAATCTGCAGGATGTTATCGCCGCCGCTGGTGCTGCTGAATGAGGAGAAGCTTACGCCTCCGCCGTTATAGTTCGCAACTACAGAGGTAGATGTAGGAACTGCGCCAACTCCTGTATATGGGCTTGCTGTAGGCGTTGATACTATTGATGTGGTTTCAGGATATGCATACTGTGACGTATAGGGCTGCAGGCTTTTTGTATCGCTTGGAGTATTGAGCAGCACCGCCCTGTTGAGAACAGAACCTATCAATGCTGTGAATCCGTATGATCCGCTGGGAGCTGAAAGGCCCTTCTCTCCGAGCCATACCTGCTGGTTTGTGACACTGCACGTAGGCGTACCGCCGCAGCTCAGAACAGTCCCTGCATTTGTCACTGTCGCAGTTACGTTCTGCGTTGTGAATGCAAGGTTGCCTATTACAGCTGCGATGTTCGCGGCCACAACGCCGTCAGAAGGCGCAGCAGCATGTCCGACTACTATCTGCACTACAGGCTGTCCCTGGCTGTTTATGATTGGCACGTTACCAAACGTAACGCCTTGTCCTGCAACTGCAAGACCCATTACCAAACTTGCCGCTACAGCGGCTATTCTCTTCGCGTTTAGGCTTTTCATTTTATCACTTAATATTTGCTCTTTAATACAAATGCAAGGTTTTTAAATACTGCGTCATGTTTAACTTTCTTTTTACACGTTGTTCGTCAATTGATGTATAATTATTCATAAGGCATCGTAAAAACATGCTCAGAACATCTCTGGCCAGGCGTGAAAAGTCAAAAGCACACTGGTTTGGCATTGCTGCATTCTTTGCAGTATAGGCTTCAGACGCCCTTGGCATTTTGCCTGTTGTTGGATGGCCCATGCTGGCACCACGCCTTCAGAAAAGGCCTTTTGCGCCTTGCGCCCCTCTCTGCCTGCAGCGCAGGGCTGCGAAGAAGGCGTATTTGAATTGCCAGACAAAGCATATATAAGTATATGGCTGGTTTAGGTTTGTTTGCCTCGCCAGGCAGGTCTGTCCAGGAAAAGCATTATATAGATTCTTTCTTTAGACTCTTTTGAAGCTGTGGCCATGGAGAGCGAGTTAAAACAGGTAATAATTATAAGGAAGGACCTTCGCATGGGCGTCGGAAAGGCCGTGGCGCAGGGAAGCCACGCCTCGCTGATGAGCTACCTTGAGGCTGCCAGCGCAGACAGGAAAATTGCTGAGCAGTGGATTGCTGCCGGTGAAAAGAAGGTAGTGCTGAGGGTAGAGAGCGGGGAGGCGCTCAGGAAGCTTTACGAAGCTTTCAGGTACAAAGGCATACCCTGTGCCCTCGTGACCGATGCAGGCCTAACAGAACTGCCGCCAGGCACAGTTACGGCGCTAGGCATAGGCCCGTGGAAGGGCGGGGAAATAGACAGGTTCACGGCAGGCCTGAAACTGCTATGACTGGATTTTCGCAGCCGCAGGAAAAACCGCGATAAAGGCTGCTGAAGCCTTTTTGGTGCAGCCCTTGTTTTCCTGCGCTTTTGATGCTCATTTTTGCAGCGCGCAGAGTACGCATTTGCCTGCAGGCATTTTAAATATTTTTCAACCGTTGCAGGTTTGGCTGCTGCCTTTTTGCGTTGCGCGCATTGTGTAAATAAAAAGCTTTGCGCAGCGCTAGAGGTATTCGAGCCAGCCCTTGTAGAGAGGGTCGTTGCCGTGCACAATGGCTGAGAATGCATCCCAGAGGGCTTTGGTCATTGCGCCTGGCCTGCCGCTTCCTATCTGCCTTGAATCTATGCTTACTATAGGCGTTATCTCGGCAGCGGTGCCGGTGAAGAAGGCCTCGTCGCAGGAATAGAGCTCTTCGCGGTGCACCGGCCTCTCCTCCACAGGAAGGCCTTTCTGCTTTGCTATTTTAAGTATCGAGTCTCGCGTTATTCCGAGAAGTATGTCCGAGTCCTTTGAAGGCGTAACTAGGGCCCCGTCCCTGACCAGGAATATGTTTTCGCCCGGGCCTTCTGCTACATAGCCGTTTGAGGAAAGCATTATAGCCTCGTCAAAGCCCGCGAGCTTTGCCTCGAGCGATGCAAGAATTGAGTTGGCATAGTTTCCGGAGAGCTTTGCCTCTACAGGCAGGATCATTGAATTGGGCCTGTGCCAGGAGGAAACCTTGCACCTGACGCCCTTGTCTTTGTTGTCGAAATAGCTGCCGAACTCTATTGCGGCTACCGCGACGCTGACTTTCTTGCCGAGAGTTGAAAGGCCTATCCTGCTGTCATTGTAAAAGGCGAATGGCCTTATATAGCCGCTGGCTATCCCGTTTTTCCTTACCACTGACTTTACCGCTTCCTCTATATCGGCCTGCGCAAGGCCCAGATTCATGCCGGCTATCTTGGCGCTGTTCAGGAACCTTTTAGCGTGGTCCTTCAGCCTGAAGATGGCTGGCCCTGCACTGGTCTGGTAAGCGCGTATGCCCTCGAAGATTCCGCTGCCGTACTGCAGAGAATGCGTCAGTACGTGCACATTTGAATGCCTTGATTCGGCCATTTTGCCGTCGATCCATATATACTGCTTCTTTGGCATGCACATATTCTGCAGCTAAAAGATAAAAGGCTTTTTGCACGACCTGCGCCTGGCCTCAGGCGGCGGTGGGCGCTTCTGCTTGCGATTCGCGTAAAAGCGGCGCGCGGCAAAGTTTATACCTTTTGCAGTGCCTTTCTGTATAGGTGATGAAATGGCTGAGATAGAATGGATAGGGCATGCCTCATTTCTGATGAGAATAAAAGGCAAGAACGTTTACGTGGACCCGTTCAATCTTAAGGATGTTTCGGAGCCGGCAGACCTGATACTTATAACGCACCCGCACCCGGACCATTTTGACATAAGCAGCATAAATAAGGTGGCAAACGAAAGCACGCAGATTTTCATACCAAAGGACAGCGCCGGAAAGGTTCCTGTGGGCAAGGTCACCGGGGTTGAGCCTAACAGGGAGTACGAAGCCCTTGGAGTGCACTTCAGAACCGTCCCAGCATACAATGTGGTGAAGGAGAGGCTTGACAAGCACCCGAAAAAGAATGGATGGGTTGGCTACATAATAGATGTCAACGGCAAGTCTGTATACCATGCGGGCGACACCGATTTCATAGAGGAGATGAAAGGGCTCAAGGTAGATGTAGCGCTGCTGCCTATGAGCGGCACCTATACAATGGATGTAGACCAGGCGATAGAGGCAGCAAAGGCTATAGAAGCTAAGCAGTATACGCCGATGCACTACAAGATGGTGCTTGGCAGGGAGCGCTCCGAGAACGCCGAGAAAGCCTTCAGGAGCAAGGTAAAGAGGGCGGTGCTGCTCAGGGAGATACAGGATCCCAGCTACTCGTTCTGAGCCGCGCCTGCGGCCTTTCCCATCGCTGCTGCTATCTCGCTGGCTATGGAAAGCAGGCTCTCTGGGCTTAGCTTGAACGGCCTTTCATTGCATAAGGCAATGCCTGCCATTATCGCGGATATCTCGGCGCAGCTCCTCCCAAACTGGCCTGCCGAATCGAGCATGGCGTTCCTTACGGTCTTTTTCTTGTGCTGCATCAGGGCCCGGAGCACGTCCGCGGCGGGGCCGGCCACCCTTCTGCCCAATGGCTTCATATACACTATTGACGAGTCTACGAGGGGCACAGGGCGGAACTGGGTCCTTGGCACATCCAGTATCTTTGTAATGCGGAACGAGAGCGTGGTCATCACGCTAAGCCTCGAGTAATTTGGCGTGCCCTCCCTTGCCAGCATGTGGTCTACAAACTCCTTCTGCAGGCACAGCACTGCGCCGATCTGGTGCTCGGCCAGCCATTCTATAACTCTGCTTGATATGGAATAGGGAATGTTAGATACTACTATGTCGATTGAGCCGGCGCCTATTTCCTCATCGCTTGTGTCAAGGAAATCCTTGTTTATCAACCTCAGCTTTTTGGACCTTATCCTTGAAATAAGCAGCTCTGCCAGGTGCTTGTCCTTCTCAACTGCAATTACTTTCTTTGCCTTCCTGAGCAGCGCAGCCGTGAGTATGCCAGGGCCTGGGCCTATCTCTAGCACGGTCTTTCCTGCCGCGTGCTCGGCCTCTATCTCCGCTATTCTTTTGTTGACCAGGAAGACCTGCCCGGTGCGGTGCCTCCTTCTGTCCCTCATAAATCCTATTTTGTATAGCACAGTATATATGCTATGCCGAAAAGGAAACTGCGCGAACGTGCAAGTCTGAAGCCATTGGCTGCCATCAGTTCCATGAAACCTTTTTTGTCGAAGCTGCAGGTGCTTCCCGGAAGCCACCTGTACAGCTTCTTGCCGGACAAAAGTCCGAACAGCCTCATGTAGAAAAGGTATATCCGGAAGGCAAGCGCATTGAGCCTGCCCTCTGGCGCTGAGATATCAGCTATTACCAGCCTGCCGCCTTTCCTGAGAACCCTGTATGATTCCTTTGCGAAGCTTTTGAGCTCAAGGTTCTTGAGCGCAAAGGTGCATACAGCGCAGTCAAAGGTCTCTCCGCTGTATTTTAGTGACGAGGCGTCGCCTGTTTCGAAGCGCGGTTTTGCTCCCTTGCTTCCCGACGATTTCCTTTTTGCGACTGAGAGCATAAGGGGGCTTGCATCTATTGCTACAATCTCCGCTTTTACCCCACGGCGGTACGCGAGCCTTGCGAGTTCAAGCGCTGTGTCGCCTGTGCCTGTGGCTATGTCGAGTATTTTGCGCGGCCCTGACGCCAGCGCCTCTTCTGCTGCCTTTTTTCTTATCATCGAGTCTGTAAACAGGCTTAGGAATCGGTTTGAGAGGTCATAGCTGCGGTATGCCTCCGAGTACATGGCCAGGTTCTCCCTTCCCATTTATTTCACTTGTTGCCAGTTATCATGAAGGCGGCTCCGGTTATCTCGTTCTTGATTTTGATGTTCCTGAAGCCGGCCTTGCGCAGTATCGATGCAAATTTATACTTGTCGAACTTGCTGGTGCTCTCTACAAGCCATTTGAAGGCCTCTGGATCGGCATACCTGCCTATAGGGCTGACTGCAAGCCAGTACGCGCGTATTACGGCCCTGCTTATAGCGCTGTCCGGGCGGCCCATGTCCATGAAAACGAATTTGCCGCCTTTCCTGAGAACCCTGTATGATTCCTTTGCGAATCTCTCAAGGCTATCGACATTCCTGAGCGCGAACGAGGATGTTACTACGTCAAACTGGCCGTCTTTGTACTTCAGGTCCATCGCGTCGCCCTGCTCCACCTTTATGCCGAGGCCGCGCTCCCTGACCTTCCTTGCCGCAACAGAGAGCATGCCCCTGTTGAAGTCCATAGCCGTTATCTCAACAGACCTGCCCAGCTTCCTGGCCAGCCTGTCTATCTCAATTGCAAGCTCGCCTGTGCCTGTGGCTATGTCCAAAAGCCTGTAACTGCGCTTGCTTATGACAGCTTCCCTTGCCGCTGACTTCCTCCAAAGCACTATTATGCCAAGGCTTGAAAGGGTATTGACAGAGTCGTATTTACTCGCAACTTCAGTAAAAATACTGTTTATGTATTGGCTCATAATTATTACCACTTAATCATTACCTTACATTTATCATTACCTTGCAATCACCACATAATTATTACAACGCAATGCGCATTATGGCGAATGATACAGATAGCAGCAGCGCAAGCACAAACGAGGCGAGGGTGTGCACAACCAAGTATTTCCCGTATTTTCGCCTGTTTCCTTCATATAGGCCTTTGAACACGTAATACGTCGCAGGCAGCACTGCAAATGCGGCAATGGCAATTTTTGGAAGCGCGCCGAATGCTATACCGAATGCAATAAGCGCGAATGAAACCGACTGCGCGGCAAGGTAGTAGCTTCCTATATTCTGATTTGTAGAGAGCATCACGGCAGTGTGCCTCGCCCCATATTTGCTGTCTATTGACCGGTCAGGCACGGAGTTGACGAACAGTGCGGTCCCGCCAAGCATTATTCCTGATGGGACAAAGGCAAATGCGAGAGCCAGCGGAAGCCTTGAGGCGCCGGTCGCTGCGATAAAGCTGCCATAAGGTATTAGCAGGTAATTGAGTGAGCAGAGCTGCTCAGACAGGTAAGGCACCCTCTTCACGTACCTTGAGTAGAGCAGTATTGAGAGCCCAGCTATTACTGCTATTGGCAGCAGGTATGGCCTGTAATAGAGCAGGTATATTCCTATGGCGCCTGCTGCAGAGAAGGCAGACAAGCCTGCAACCAGGGTGGCGCCTGGCTTTATCAGGCCTTTCGCTATCAGTGAGCTTCCTCCGCTCAGCTCGTCAGACTTTACTTTTGCCAGCTCCCTGTCAAGGCCGCTCCTGTAATCGAAATAATCGCTTATAACGTTTACAGAGATCTGCGCAAGGACTGCGCCTACGACTGCAAGCGCCGCAAAAGAAGCTGAGAAAGGGCCGTATGAGTACGCCGCGGCAACGCCCAAGAGCGCAAGCGCAAACCCGTAAAGGAGTGTAGGCTCAAACATCTCCAATATGTAATACCTGTTCATAAGTAATCTGATGCTGTATCTGGCTTATAATTTTATGCATTTAGATATTGTAGCTGGTGTGGCATTGGGCTTAAAGGTTCTTGGGGCTCTACCTCTGGAAGCATAGGCGCAGCTATTGCAAAAATTCTTGGCGCTGACTACTGCGCTGCCGGGCTTAAGTAGTTCCCTGCCGGCGAGTTTGCGGTGAAGGTGCCGTTTGACGCAAATGGGCATACTGCGGTCATTGCCCAGTCGCTGTATTCGCCCCAGGAGAGGCACCTAATGGAGCTTCTGTTCATAGCTGGTGCGCTAAGGTCAATGGGCGCCAGGAAGATCATGGCTGCAGTGCCGTACCTTGCATACATGCGCCAGGACAGAAGCTTTGATGCTGGCGAGTCCGCAAACGCAAAGGTAGCCATGGGCATGCTCAACCCAATTGGAGTTGATTCGCTTGTGACTGTACAGCCGCACAAGTACGGCCCTCTCGGCAAGTTTAAAGGAGCAAAGCCGTGGTAAGCCTGGTGCCGGCCCTTGCCGAAGCGATAGGAAAAGGCCTTGACGACCCTTTTGCCCTCGCTCCTGACAACGGTAGCCTTGAATTGGCAAAAAGCGCTGCGGCGATTCTTCGCTTCGGATACGCGCGTGTAGAGAAGCGGAGGGATCCGGTCACCGGAATTGCAAGCATAAAAGGAGGCACTGCGAAAGTCCTGGAGGGAAGGCAGGTGGTGATTGTCGACGATATAGTCAGCACCGGCAGCACGGCTGCGCTTTCTGCGGAGTTCGCATATGCCCATGGGGCCAGGTCTGTGGCCTTGGCCGCGCTGTCCATCTTGCCATGGCAGGAAACCCGGTGCAGAGGCTGAACGCGGCAGGCGTGAGGCAGATCTACGGCACAAATAAAATGCCTTTCAGCAAGGCGCTGGCCATAGACATTTCAGTAGAGATAGCCACTGCGGTAAAAGGCCTGCTGAAAGCGTGACATTTTGCGATTCTTCGAGAAAACGCAAAAGGTTTGACTGCTTTGCGTTTTGAGACTTAAATGCAAGGTTGGGTTTGATTTTTACATTGGGCAGCTTCTGCCGCGATCCGCAAATAGGCATGTTGGGCGGAGGTCACTGGGCTGCCTGGGACTTGTCCTTTATTTTCTGAAGCAGGTACGAGTACCTGTCAAGGCGCGCTTCAAGCTTACGCATCCTTGATGACCTTATCTCTATGACCCTCTTGAGCGAGGTTATTTTCCTTTTCCTGAAGAACCTTAGTATGCTGCTGTTGTGCTTTGCTATCTTGACTGATGCAGACTGCAGCGAGGCCTTCTCTGTGGCTATCCTGTTTTTGTAGCGGTTGTGCCTGTTCTCAAGCCGCTTAACCAGCATTGAGGTATACCTTGATGCGGCATGCGGATCCCTAACCTTTCGCGGCACACCAAGCATTATCAGGTTGGCGAAATCAGGTGAAAACAGGTGGACGCTGCCTATTGCTATCGCCTCCAGTAGGCTTAGGTACCTGCGGCGCTCCTCCCTGCTCATTTTTGAGGTGTTTGCCACTACTGCCGGCATGCCTGCTATCTCGTAGTCGTATGAGCTCAGTATCCTGCGCATGTTCAGTGCGTGCTCGTCCAGCTCGTACATTCTCCCTTTAGGGTCCTTCTCCTTTTGGCTGCTGAGCCCCTCCTTCCATGCTTCCCTTATTACGTTCTTTAGTATGCTGCCTTCAAAGGTATCGGCATTCTGGGGCGCAGGCTTTTCGTTAATTGCGTTTGGCATGATCCCACCTACAAAGAAATGAACGACATTGTTTTCCTGTCATCCAGCTTGAAGTATCCCAGCTTAGAGAACTGCACTATCTCTCCTTGCTCCAACTCCGATGCGCGCGCGTCAGCATAGCCCTTTATTGTCTTTATGCTTTGTGCATTGAATTCCTCGCCATTGAGCAAATCCCCAATTAAAGACAGTTCGCACTTCACCGCATCATCCTTTGCAATCCATTCCAGGCGATGCAGCCTTTCCCGGCCTTCGACGCTTCCGCTTCCCGCATACTCTGCAGAGATTGCCTTTCCTGTATCCTTTATAGTGACGTCAAATGCGCCACCGAGCCTGACTGTGTCGCCTTTTCGAAGTATCTTACCGTCCATGGCATTTATAAACAATTCCCCATTCTGCTTGTAATTCCCGTAATCGCCATTTGAACTGCCTGAAGGCATCCCTGACACCCGCATTTCCACAGGATTCTCTACAAACGGGAGGGATTTTGCAGACTTTGACACTATTTTCCTGTTTATGTTAAGCAGGGCCTCTATGCCGTAAACGCTCTCAGACTTGCCCATTCCTGAGCTGAGTGCAAGCTCCCTTATTGCCTGCGCCGTTATGCCCCGCCGGCGCAGCGCCCTTATTGTAACCAGGCGAGGGTCATCCCATCCGCTTATCAGCTTTTTTGCAATAAGCTCCCTGATCCGCCGCTTCGAGGTCAGGTTGTTGGCTATCTCAAGCCTTGAGATGCTGCTTATCCTAGGCTTTTCAAGGCCTAGCAGTTCAAGAACCGAGAAGTAGAGCTGGTCGCGCATCTCGTATTCCTTGCTCCTTACCACGTCAGTTATGCCGTTTGTTGAATCGATTATAGGCGTGCAGAAGTCGTAATTTGGCCACACATGATACTTGCTTCCCTGCCTGTAATGCGGCGTGCGCTTAATCCTGAAAAAGGTAGGGTCGCGGAGCGAGGTGTTCTCTGCCTTCATGTCGCCGTTCCACCTTAGCACCGCTTCTCCGTCGCCGAAATTTCCAAGCAGCATCGCTTCCCATAGCCTCATGCTCTCTTCAGTGGCCTGGCGCTTGTGCCGACATTCGAGGCCTTCCTGCCTGTTTTCCTTTATTTCATCAGCGCTGCAAGTGCAGACGTAGGCGCCCCCTTTTGCTATCGCTTTCCTTGCAAAATCGTAAAGCATAGGGATGTTGTCGCTTGCAAAATATGCCCTGTCAAACTCTATGCCAAGCCATCTGAGGTCCTCCTTAAATGCATCGACAAATTCCTGCTTCTCGTTGTCCGGGTTGGTATCATCGAAATAAAGGAACAGCTTTCCGCTATATCTTTTTCTAAGTTCATCCTCTATAAAAAGCGGCTTGGCGTGCCCTATGTGCATGTATCCGCTAGGCTCTGGAGGAAACCTTGTGGCAAATTTGCCTGATTCGGCGCCGTTGACCTCGAACCTGTGCCTTGAGGACAGTTCCGCCTTTTTCTTCTCGATGCCCTCAAATTCCTCGGCGTGCCGTGAATACTCTGCCTCGAGCTCGCTCCTCGCCAGCGAATTTACCTCCTTGACTATCCTGCTTACTGAACTGGCAAGCTCATTCATTTGCGCTTTCAGCCCTGGATACTTTGCCAGCACCTTTGCTATTATTGGGCCTTCCTTAGCTGTGCCGTAATCAACCGCATTCTTTACCGCAAATTTCCTTGCAAGATCCAAAGTTTCCTTGTCTAATGGCATGGTGCCGCATCCTCGATGCCAGCTCTGTTTGCATCTTCTGTCAATTATCCTTTTCAATAATTACCTTAATGTTATAATATAAAAAGGTACAGAGGAGGCGCGGGAGATTTCCTGTGCGCTGTAAATTCATGCCTAAGCGCTTTTGCTGGGGCGCGCATTGGTTTTTCCTCTGCGCGACTGCCTGTTTAGCCAGTAACAAAAACACCAATATTTCTCATTAAATTGCGCAGAATGGGTTATTTAAAATATGAAAAGGTTCATAAATGATTCGATACTTATGTCATTCATGGCACCGCGGAAAATGGCGCAGGGAAGCAAGATTTCCGATTTTTCAGCGGCGCGGAGGGACAAAGAAACTGCAATAGGCAGCATTAAGGCGGCCTTTAAAAGCCGCAGCGGCTATTTCAAAAACAGCGCAAAAAACGCCAGAGACAGTGCAATAAACGCCTTTGAAAGCACTAGGCGCACGCTCTCAAAATTTAAGACAGAGCTGGTTGATGAACAGCAGAAAATATGGGGCGTTGCCGCTAATTCTACTGTTGCCAATCCAAAAGGCGCAGAAAAAGAGCTGGCAAAAACAGAACTGAAGGGGCTGTTCAGGTCAGAAAGTTATAGTGAAAAACTTCAGAGCCTGATGATAAAGTACATTTTCAGCGATGACAAGCTCAGAAACAAGGTGGTACTAAAAGGCGGCGCATTCATGTCCCTTGCAATGGGCAGCCCAAGGTCTTCCAAAGACGACCTTGACCTTGCCCTGCTCCAAAGCATCACTGTTGATGAGGTAAAAGCCCGTATAGATGACATTATTGAAAATCTGAAGCTAGGATTCGAGAATGAAGATATAACAGCAAGGAAGAGGAACGGGCACAATTTTATAATTAACGTCAATGGATCGAATGCGCTTTCTATACAGGTTCAGCCTAACAGCCGCGTATTAAAGAAGCCGAAAAAAGTAGTGCTGAATCTACCTGTGATTGATTCAGAGGTGCGCGCAACAGTCATAAACAGCACGGAGCAGCTTGCTGAGAAAGTAATAGCTGTATCAAGCAGGAAAAGGCAGCCTAAGCAGGTAAATGACATCTACGACATGTATTACCTTATAAGCAACGGCACCAAATTTGATTTAAGGCTGATTGCAAAGAAGCTCGGCATAAGCGCTGAAGAGGCGAAGGCAAAAGTGGAAGACATACTAATAGAGTACTTAAGCGACAAGCAGCTCGCTGAAATATGGGACGTACACACCAGAACCTTCGTGAACAATTCGCCTGAATTCGAAACAATGGCGCAGGTCTTAGTCGACGCATGGATCAGCCAGATCAAGTCTTAAAAGGAGTTGCAGATTTGCGCTGCAGGTCCTGTTCACTATTTTGCACGCACGGGTTGAGCAGGCTCTTTACAAAATAATTCGTTGGACTCGGCGGGATTTGAACCCGCGACCTCATCGTTGCGAACGATGCGCGCTACCACTGCGCTACGAGCCCGCTTTTTGTCCTTAAATCCTTTTGCAGAAATGCAGATGCTATTTGGATATTAGGCCGCAAAAAGTTCAATAATGTTCTTTGCTTCCTGATTAATAATTGCTTCCCTGCTTATAAAAGAGGTTGCAGAAGGCGCCATGCTGCGAAGCTTTATATGACGGCTATGCCTATGCGGCTTTGGGAAAGCAAATAATACCGCATTTTATGCCTTGCGCAATGACTGCCAAGCGTTATAAACTTTGCATCTTGAGTAATATCTGTGATACTATGGGTGCTTTGGGATATGCGCTAATTGGGATAGGCATTGCCATAATACTAATCGCGCTGGTGCTAGGCTACGGAATATATGCAAATGCCCATGACAGCCTTGGAAGCCTTGCCCTGCCGGCCGGGCACGGCTTTGGGGCCACAAATAGCTCGATAAACGGTTCGGTCAGCTCACTGACAGGCAGCCTTAAGGAAACGGCGCTTGCAGGAACTTATACAATAATAGAGATAATAGCCCTATTCCTTATAGCTTCAATAGGCTACAAGCTTGCGTACCTTGGCATACAAGCTAATGGCAACTCCAGGAGAACCAAGCAGCAGGTCTGATTCATGAAAAGCTCAAAGGCAGCCAAGGCAGAAAGAATATTCAAAAGGGTGCTAAGAGAGATAAAGCCTAGCGCCTCGGAGACCAATGCAACTATAGCAAGCATAAATGCGGTGATGCACAGGCTAAAGGGCATAGTCGACAAGGGCGTTGAGCTCAGGGTAGTCGGCTCAATTGCCAGGGGCACAAACCTAAAAGGCGATTCTGACGTTGACATTTTTGTATTGTTTGAGAGGGGCACTGACAGGGAAAGCCTTGTAAAGAAAGGCCTTGAGTACGGCAAGGCCCTGGCCTCCGGGAAGAGGGACCGCTACGAGATAAAATATGCGGAGCACCCGTACATCAGGCTTTACCTTGACAGGCTGGATGTGCGCATAGACCTGGTGCCGGCCCTGAAAATAGAGAGCATAGAGCAGATGGCCACTACCGTTGACAGGACGCCGCTGCACGCCGATTTCGTCAATGCGAACCTTACCGAAAAGCAGCGCAACGAAGCGCGTGTGCTGAAGCAGCTCCTTAAAGTCCACAGCATATACGGCGCCGAGGTCAAGGTTGGCGGCTTTCCAGGCTACCTGTGCGAAATCCTTATTTACCAGTTTGGATCGCTTCTAAGGCTCCTTGAGAGTGCATCGGCCTTCAGGCTGCCGCTGGTGCTTGACCCTAAGACAAAGTCTGAGCTTAAAGACCAGAATATACTAAAAAAGTTCAGTTCTGAGTTTGTTGTAATAGACCCTGTAGACCCTGGCAGGAACGTTGCTGCAGGCGTGTCAATGGAATCTCTTGCGCGTTTTGTCCTTATAGCAAGAGGCTTTACAGGGAATCCTGGAATCAGATATTTTTACGGGCACGGCTTTTCTTCGGCCTCGGCATCAGGCGCAGCAGTCAAATTTATAAGGGAATCAGGCTTTTCCACATACTTGCTTTCCACAGAGGTTTCTGACAAGAGCGAGGACATAGTTTGGCCGCAGCTCAGAAAGATTGCGAACATACTGTCTGAAAATGCATCTAGGTATGGATACAACGTTGCTCTTGCTATTCCGTGGGTTTCTGGCAGGAAAGGCTACATACTCTTCATATTGCCAGATGCCAAAGTGGGCGCAAGGATGCTCCGCGGGCCCGACGTTTTTATGCGCGAGGCCGCCGAAAACTTCCTGAAGGCGCACAAGGAAAGGCTCGGCACCATAATCAGGGGCTCCACTGTTTACATAATTGAAAGAAACAGGTACCAAAGCATGGAGGCGTTTCTGCGCGATTCGATAAGGAACGGGTCTACAGGAAAGCATAATGACATAAACCTGAGGCGCTCAAGTATCATTGCAAATAAGATACCGAGGGCGCTGGCTGAGGAAGCCTGCGCCGAGATTCTGAAGCGAATAATGCTGTGACTGTTCAATGGGATTGCTCGACAAAGTTGCCGGCAGGCTGGAAAGGCTTGGGAATGCCGGGCTGGAGTACATGGTGAAAAGGCTTATCAAAGGCACTGACGAAGCCGAGGACATGCTCCGGTCAGAGGCCAAAAAGTTCGGGATAATGCTTGAGGCTCCAAGGAGGAATGATTATTACGAAACGCTTGGAATCAGCTACACAGACGACCAGAAGGCAATACGCAACGCATATTTACAGATGATAAAGAAATACCATCCTGACGTGAATAAGGAGGAACTGGCAAAGGAAAGGTCCAAGGAAATAAACGAGGCGTATTCTGTTTTGAAGGATAAAGGCAAAAAAAGCGAGTATGACGCGCACTTCTCTAAAAGCTCGCGGAGGGCCAGAGTCAATGCCGCAGAGGCTGAAGAGATGGTCAGGGCCCTGGCTGATGCCTATGCTGAAATACGCATGAAGGAATTCATGGACTTCAACAAGCGCGTTTCAATGCCGCAGAGCATTGAGAGCATAGAGGCAGCAATAGAGGACGTAACAAACTGGAAAAGGAGCCTTAGCAGGGCGGCAAGCAGGACCTTTGGCTCCTTGCTCGACTCCGGAGCCAAGATAAGGAGGCTCCGTAAACTGAATGCAAGGCTAATGAAAAGCAGGTACGCACAAGGATACTGGCCTAAACTAGACGAAAACCTAAGAAGGCTAGAGGCACTTGCGAAGTCTAGCGCGGAAATGGAGAAAGAGGCCAATTTTGCTTTAGAAAAGTTCAGGCACATGGTTGAAAAGGAGGAATCGAAAATGAAGCAAAGGCTCCGCAACTCTATTCACTGAGCCTGCTGGCTACCTCCTTTCCCAGATTTGTCAGAGATATAAGCCTTTTTCTGAATGCAAATCCAGTTTGCCTGGAGCTTACCAGGCCAAGCTTTATCAGCCCGTTTATCTGGTCCCTAATAAGCCTTTCAGTTCTGTGCACTGCGCTGCTTTCCTTTATTGAATTAAGGAGCGCGGCCTCGTCCATTTCGCCCTTTGACAATGAGGACAGGAGCCGGGCCATATAGCCTCTGTCGCCCACAAGGGCCACGACCTCGCCGCTGCCTGTTTGCACGGCCTTCGGCATCGCATCGTTTATTTTCCATACGTTAAACCTGTCTGCAAGCCATTTGTAGGAGCCGAGCTTCTGCCTGGCCTGCGCCACTTCCACTGCGTGCTCCTTGCAAAGGTATATGCTCTTTCCTTCGCCCAGCCTTATGAATATCTCTGCCGTCCTGCATCTGGCGGCCTCGTTGTAGCATATGTCGCAGCAGAAGAGCACAAGGTTCACCTCTTCCTCATGCGGCTTCTTTATCTCCTTGAGCTTGTACTGCGGTATTCCTGTAACGTTGTATAGGTATGAGCATTCCCT
>JAVZPV010000009.1:0-15349 GCA_038881385.1 Candidatus Micrarchaeaceae archaeon
TATCGCCACTTTCTATAATCCTCCTAAAAGCAGTTCCTCCAACTTTGGATTCCTTATCATAAATCTCTATAAGTATATCGCTGTCAAGGATTATCAAGGCCTCATCTCGGATCTCTTAGCATAAAGCTCGGAAAGCATCTTGCGCTTATTTTTGAATTCGACGCTTCCCTTAATCCTCGTCAATATGTCTACTGGGGACGCCATCTTCAACAGGCGTTCAAACAGCTCGCTGAAGCTTTCATCGCTTTTCTTTGCCTTCACGAGGTTCTTGTACACAGTTTCCCTTATGGTAATCGTCTTCGCCATAATGATATTACGTTTAAACATATATTTAAACATTGCTCCCGCCGGGATTTGAACCCGGATCACAGGCTACGCAAGCCCGTGTTCTGTCCAAGCATTAGCGTCGGTTTTTAAGCCAAATTTTTTAGTTTCTATTTCAAGCACCTTTCAAAGCATTTTGGGATTTTCGGAACCGCTTTTGCCGTAGTAAATTTTCAGCGCCCTGGCCGGGATTTGAACCCGGGTCGCAAGCGTGACAGGCTTGCATCCTAACCACTAGACGACCAGAGCATAGTATGCTTATTTGCATGAGCAACTTAAAAACTATTCGCTCTGCTATATCTGCTATATATCTGCATAAGGCATTGTGCGCAGTGGTCGGTTTATTCAAAATTAGTAACAGCAATTGCTACTTGACAACCAAACAATTGCAAAGTGGCTGATTATATGCAAAAGAGCAGGCTTGGAAAAAGCCAAATGATTATATATGCATTTGCTGTTTATCCTGAGTGACTATTTATGCCTGAGGAAAGCAGAATTATTGTTGCTTTAGATATGGTAGACCCGGTTTTTGCTCGGGAGTTGGCGAAGAAGACAGCTGGCGAGGTCTTTGCAATCAAAATCGGCTGGCCCCTAATACTAAATTCAAATGCGGACATAATAAATGACCTTTCAAGGTACTCTAAGGTAATATGCGATATGAAAATAGCAGACATACCTTTTACCAACGAGCTCATCACTAGAAAGGCTCGCGATAACGGGGCATGGGGCGTTATAGCTCACTCGTTTTTGGGAAAAGATTCGCTCGAAGCTGTTGTCAAATCCGCAGGTGACATGAAAGTATTCTCTGTCGTCTCGATGTCACATCCGGGTTCATCATATATGCTGGACAGGAGATTGAAGGAACTTATCAGGCTTTCTATTGATTGCAAAGTCTACGGCATAGTTGCGCCTGGAAACAGGCCTGAGATACTTAAGAAGGCAAGGAAATTTGCCGGTTCCCTCAAAATAATATCCCCAGGTATAGGCTTCCAAGGCGGCGATTCAGTATCTGCGATAAGCAGCGGGGCCGATTACGTGATAGTTGGCAGGAGCGTGACCAACGCTGATGACCCTACAGGGGAGGTCAAAAAGATAAATTACGCTGTAAGCCACGCGCTCCGCGGCTGATGATTTTGATAGTATGCTTTTTAACAATGCCCATCTTCCTGTCAAATACAAACCTGCCCTCTAGATTCATCCCCATGCGGAATGCAGGCCACCAGAGCAAATCATCATTCCACATTTCAGGAAATGGCATATTCTCAATGCTAAACCACCTGAGCCTGCCCTCCTCTCCACCCTTTGGCTTTCCGCTGAAATCAAAAGCGGAAAAAAGGTGTACCGTCCCAAAGGGATCGCCTAACGAAGACCTGTAAAAATATGGAACTCCCCTGCTCCTAACCTATTTAATACTTAGACCTGATTCTTCCCTAACCTCTCGGATTGCACACTCAATGGCGCTTTCGCCCTCCTCAATCTTCCCTCCAAGGCCATTCCACTTTCCTTTGCCAATTCCTCTGGAAGCTCTTTTGAGGAGCACCATACCATCTTTTATTACATGACACAAACTCATTTCAATAAAGCGGATGGAATGCACCGTTAAATTATATAATAGTTTATGATTTATTCACATTGTGATAAAATGTCCATAAATATAGACAGAGAAACCACGGCCCTTGTAGTAATAGACCTGCAAAAGGGCATTGCGGCTATGGGAAGGCAAATGGCACCCTACACAGTAGAAGCAGTAGTAAATAACGCCGCAAGGCTTGCAGATGAATTCAGGAAGAATCGCATGCCTGTGTTCCTTGTCCATGTTACAGGCTCTCCAAAGGAAATGCTTAACCCTACCGTTGATGAGAATCCATGGAGAGTCGCAGGCGCAGAAAGGTCTGCAGACTGGGCAGAATTTGTTCCTGAAATAGGGCCTAAGGAAGGCGACATAATAATTACAAAAAGGCAATGGGGCGCATTCTACGGGACAGACCTTGAACTGCAATTAAGGCGGCGCGGGATGAAGTCAATAGTGCTATGCGGCATATCCACTACACACGGAGTAGAGAGCACAGCGAGGTTCGCATATGAATACGGCTTCGAGCAAATATTTGCAGAGGACGCAATGACTGCAATGTCACAAGAGATGCACAATGGCTCTATAAGCAATTTCAGGAGAATGGGCAGGGTAAGGAAAACTACAGAGATCATAGAGGCCTTGCAGCAATAGCATAGCTTTAATTTAATATAATGCGCTATGTCTGTGTGGGATAATTGATAGCCGTTATCTACTTCATTCTTCTTGCCTTGGTAGGGCTTGCTGCAGGAGTAGTAGGCTCGCTAACAGGGCTGGGCGGCGGCGTAGTCCTGATACCAATGCTTACCTTGGCTGTGGGCATACCTATAGAGTATGCAGCAGGCGCGAGCCTTATCTCCACCATAGCTACATCAAGCGGTGCCGCCAGTGCCTATGTCAAAGACAAGCTTGCAAATATCAAAATAGGCATGTCACTAGAGATAGCAACTACTCTTGGCGCCATAACAGGCGCACTTATAGCAGCAGCAATATACGCATTGGAGTTGAGCAAGCTGATATTCATAATATTCGGGGTAGTCCTGCTATTCTCGCTGTATCCTCTTCTCAATGAGCTTAGGGTGAGAAAAATCAAGGTAAACAACCATGACTGGACAACGGACTTTTTCCAGCTGCAAGGCAGTTATTACGACAATGCAGGCGGCCGTACTGTTAAGTACTCCGGCTACAGGTGGTGGCTCGGCGAATCTGTTATGGCTGTGGCAGGTGTTATTTCAGGCCTACTTGGCATAGGATCTGGAGCCCTCAAGGTAATAGGAATGGATTGGGGCATGAAGCTTCCTATAAAGGTAACCACCTCAACAAGCAATTTTATGATAGGCGTTACGGCAGCAGCTAGCAGCGCGATATATTGGGTACTTGGCTATATAACTCCAATAATGGTGGCGCCTATAGTAATAGGCGTCCTTGTAGGCTCATACATAGGCTCAAAAACTCTGCCTGCGATGCGCGGCAGGAGCGTTCGCATACTGTTCATAATAATACTTGCTATATTGAGCATCGAGATGATGCTGCGGGGCATAGGGATAGCATGAGAGACATTAATGCAATTATAGCATTTGGGCTCAGGGCTGGCGTCTTTCTCAGCGTGCTCTTTATACTGGCAGGACTAGTGCTTATATCTCTGAATGGCGGGATAGGCAGCTCGTTGTTGCCGTCTGCGATAAGCAGCAAGCTTGCAGTGACTACATATGGATTCAGCACAGCCCAGCTCATATCGGGCCTTGCGTCTTTTGACGGGCTCAGCTTTGTCTACATGGGCATAATAATACTAGTTGCTACACCTGTAATTCGTGTCATACTCTCGGTAATTAGCTTTGCGCTTGAGAGGAACCCTGTGTATATTGCTATAACCATAATAGTCCTTACAAACCTTCTTATCTCAATATTTGTTGTGCCTTTGTTTATAAAATAAGAAAACAGCAAAAGCAGAATAGCAAAAGAAAAGGTGTGCAAGCTCTTTAGGCTTATACTGGGCTGCAAAAATTTCCCGTTGGTGTGAGTCGAACACACAACCTGTCGGTATCTCCTTGCTAAACAAAGACTTTTTTCAAGCTACAGCCGACCGCTCTGCCATTGAGCTACAACGGGTCAGATAATACTTTTAGGGCGAATGGTATTTAACCTTTAACATTGGACATTAAAGCATGTACCAGAAAGGCGGCCGCGTAGTTAGCAAAGCCGCACCAAGCTTCAAAAAAGCGCGTGGTGGTGCAAGGCCTTATAAACTGACTGCGCCACTCACATTCTACTGGCTAAAGGACATAATAAGGCAGCTTGTAAACCATAAAAACTTTCCAGACGCAGTGGCCGTGGCCTTTGCTATTGCGAGCATAGGCATAGCTTTCCCTTCATATCCTTTGGCTTTGCTTGCCGTGCTTATCCTTATTGTGGCAGTTGTGGTAATGCTTAATCCGCTAGCCGGCCTTATGGCACTGATATTCGGATCGTTGCCAATGCTTATATACCAGACCCCCCTGCTTGGCTGGCTGTCACTGATAATTGCATCTGCAGCCCTAATGCTTGGCTACAAGCACTATCGTACTATAACCTTCATATTTGTGCTTGCCATACTGCCACTGTCATTTGTGGGAACCTTTTTGGAGATACCTGCATTCATAGTAGGCATACTCTACATAGGTCTCAAAAGGTCTGCACTTTCGGCAATTCTGATAATATTTCTCGCAGTCATCATATCCGGCCTTTCAGGAATCCAGCTGTCGGGCCCAATTGCTTTCAATGCGACAAATGCTCATTCCTCTATTGCGTCTAGTCCAGCCGTAAAATACATGGTTCCTGAGAAGCAGGCGGCAAACCTGTCTGACTTCGGCAGCGCCTTCGGCAACGCAATGTCATCCTTTCTAAACTTTGAGGTTACATACCAGATACTCCCTGCACTCCTGCTAAGCTTCCAGTCAATTTCAGGACAGATGCTTGCAATACTTTTGCAGATCGTGGTTTGGATAATCACAGTATTCGTTGCAAGCAGCTATGCAGCAAAGAGCAGATCAGGGTACAAAGGCGTGCAAGCAAGTTTCTTCGGAGTGATAATAGTTGTCTCGTATCTGGCCTTCTCGTTTATATTAAACATGCAAATTGAAATCGGCGTAATCATCAGTTTCCTTGTAGCTCCAATAATGTACTTCCTACTGGAGTACAATGGCATAAACATAGTCCATACCCTTGACGTAATGAAGAACGATTTTCTTGGGCAATTAAGCGATAATGTGCAGGAATTGACCCTTGGATCAAGCGAAACGCTTAACGATGTCGCAAACTATGCCCAGACCAAGGAGGAGCTGAAGGAGGCTGTGCTGGCCCCGATAGAGCACCGCGAAATAGCAGGCGCTTACAACATAAAGCCTGCAAAAGGCATACTGCTTTTCGGGCCTCCTGGAACTGGAAAAACGCTGATAATGAGGGCCCTTTCTAACGAAGCAAGGTGTAAATTCTACTACGTAAAGACCTCGTCTTTGGTTAGCCCATTCCAGGGCGAAAGTTCAAGCTCACTGTCAAAGATATTCGCTATGGCAAGGAAACATGCTCCTGCAATTTTATTCTTCGATGAGATAGATGGCATTGCAGGCAACAGGGAGTTGAAAGACAGCGAGGAAGCCAGGCAGCTGCTTGCCACGCTGCTAAGCGAGATGGACGGCTTTCAGAAGATAGAGGGTGTTGTGGTGGTAGGATCTACAAACGCCCCGAATCTGCTCGATCCAGGCATACTGCGGCCTGGAAGGTTTGACAAGATAATCTATATGCCTCTGCCTGATGACAAGGGGAGGGAAGAGATCTTCAAGTATTACTTAAGGAAGCTTCCTGCCAGCAATTCAATAAATTTCGAAAAACTCGCTTTACTTACAAAAAGGTACTCTGGCGCAGACATAAAGAACATATGCGATGAGACTGCAAGGATGGTTTCAGAGGAAGCAATAAAGGCAAATAAGGTCCTAGAGATAACAGAACAGGACCTCGTGCTTGCTATAAGCAGGACAAAGCCTTCTACAAGCATCTCGCAGATTGAAATGTACTCGCAGTTTAAGCTTGACTATGAGAGAAGGATGCACCAGGAAACCAATGAAAAGGACGAAAACGCAATAACAATAAAAGACGTTGTCGGGCTTGAGGCTGCAAAGAGGGCACTATATGAGGCAGTAGAGATACCTATGCTGCATCCAAACCTAATAAAGAAGTATGACATAAGAAACATACGCGGCGTTTTGCTTTTCGGGCCCCCAGGAGTTGGCAAAACAATGCTTATGAGAGCTATAGCATCGCAGATGAAAGACGTGAAGATGCTTTCCCTTTCAGGCGCTGAGATAAGCAAGTATGGCCTTGAACGGGCAGTGTTGACAATAAAGCAGACATTCGATAGGGCAAGGGAAAATGCGCCTGCAGTAATATTCATAGACGAAATAGACTCTTTGGTGCCTTCGCGTTCGCCAGACTCATCAATGCTGGGAGTTGAAATGGTAAGCGAATTCCTTACAGAGATGGACGGCATAAAAGACATGGGCAACATAGTTGTTGTAGGCGCAACAAACCGCCCAGGAAGCCTAGACCCGGCCCTTCTGCGCAGCGGCAGGTTTGATAAACTTGTGCTTGTAGCGCCTCCCAACAAGGAGGAGCGCGCCGAGCTATTCAGAAGAAACCTTAGCAAGGCACCGCATTCTGATAACATAGATTACAGCAAGCTTGCGGAAAGCACAAGCGGCTATACTGGTGCCGACATAGCCAATATCTGCAGGCAGGTAAAGCTGAACGCCCTCGAAGCAAGCATAAAGAGTCCAGGCGAGGCAACCATCACGCAGAAAGACATAGAGATGCAGATAGAGAATACTCGGCCAAGCGCTCCAAGTACAGTTATGGGCGAGTACATGAGCTTCCTGTCAAGATATGAGAGAGGTTGATGCCGCTGTGCAACTACAAAGGCATACGCTTCAAGGTCGGCAGCCAAACTGCATGGCGCAGGTAGGTATATAAAAATGAAAAGTAAAGCAGGAAACATGAACGGATCTGCAGGTCTAAAAATCAGGCAAGCAGCAGGAACTAATATGCCAAAGGCTTGCACGCTTGGGGTATCTGCCAAAAACGGTTGACACAATGTTGATTCTGCCAGTAATAGTATTGCTTCCTTTCGTAGCGGCTGCCGTATCGCTCCTGGTAAAGGAAAAATATTCTTATACCATTTCCATAATCGCATCGTCCTTGGTGCTTTTGCTTGCAGCCGCTGCCGTTTTATTTGCATACTCCTACAGTTTGCAATCAGTCAGCTTTTCTGTGCCATACATAAACTCAATTGGCATAAGCTTAGGGCTTTCATTCACCAGCTTTTCAGTACTACTTTCTCTAATGACGGCAATCGTTTTTTTCTCCGCTTCGCTAGTAGGCAACTATTTTATTAAAGGATCAAGGCTTTACAACCTGCTCTTCCTGGTCGCCGAAGGTGCATCAATGGGAGTTTTCCTTGCCTCAAATCTTTTCCTCTTCTACGTATTTTGGGAAGTCGCAGAGGTAATGATGTTTTTCATAATCTTCCTATTCGGAGGTTACGAAAGGAGATACGCAGCAATAAAGTTTATTATATACTCACTAGTGTCAAGCCTGCTCCTGCTTATAGCAATAATGCTACTCTATTCTTATACCTCTACTTTCGAGATCTCTTCTATCGCGAGTTCTGCAGCTCAAGTGCCACAGTCAATCCAGTTAATAATAACGCTAATGCTTATGCTTACCTTTATGATAAAGATGCCTGCATTTCCATTCCATTCATGGCTGCCAGATGCTCATACAGAAGCCCCTGCAACAGGAAGCATGATACTTGCCGGAGTGCTGCTTAAATTTGGCGGATACGGGCTGCTGCTTATGTTCCTTCTTGTACCTCTTGCGCATTCATACGCGGCATACATAGCCTTAATCTTCATTTTCTCTACCTTATACTCAGCAATAGTAACATTCAGGCAGTCAAACATAAAGCGCCTGATAGCATATACCAGCATAACTGACATGGGAATTGTAGGCGTTGCTGCAGCCGCATCAGGCATAATAGGGAATTCCGGCGCAATATACGGCATGGTAAGCCATGCGTTTGCAATATCAATTCTCTTCATGATTGCCGGCTCTCTTGACGAAACATACGGCACTCTAGAATGGAGAAAGATAGCTGGAGTAATGGAAAGATTCCCTGCGCTTGCCTACCTTTTCGTTCTAGGCACTTTCATGGTAGTTGGATTGCCAATTACCGCAGGTTTCATCGGCGACCTGCTCATATTCATAAGCTCATTCAGCTCCTTTGGATTCTTTGGGATAGCCCCAATCGCTGGCATACTGCTTATAGGCGCTGTTCTCTTCTGGATAATAGAGAAGGTTTTTGTTGGTCCATATTCAAGGATAGAACCGTATTCCCAGCCAGACATAAGCGTGGCATATGCCGGCATATTCCTTGCCATATGCTCAATAGTATTCGGGCTGCTCCCATTCATATTTGTCGGTGCGCTTACCTGACGAAACAGCGCAAGCAAACCTAGCCAAAACAAATGCGCACCAAGCATCGCTGCAGATTATTTTATCCATGCTTTAACTGAGCGTGCTTCTCTGGCCATTTAATATATGCAAAGAAATATATATGGAAGCAATGCTAATAATAAGCGGTGTTTAATCTGGGCTACGATGAGCTTCTTGAGCGGGCTTTCACTCAGCTTCCAAAACTTTCTGTCGAGAATGCAGACTTCAAAATACCTGAAGCAGATATGCTTATACAAGGAAACAAGACGGTACTGAAGAATATATCGCAAATAGCCGATATTGCAAGAAGGGACAAGGAAGACATAGCAAAATATCTTACAAAAGAACTTGCAGCCCCGATAAGCTTTGAAGGGAATGTACTCAATATAAGCGCTAGAATACAGCCAAACCAACTTAACGAGAAGATTAAAAGATACTTTAATACTTACATAATTTGCAAAGAGTGCCATAAGCCTGACACGAAGGTTGCAGAAACGCAGCGCGGCTATGTGGTTACTGTATGCGAGGCCTGCGGCGCAATATATACTATTAAGAATTACCAGTGAGTGATGCTTTGAATAAACAAGGAGACAATGAGAATGCAGGTCCATCCCACAAGCTGATTCTTCCGCGCGACAACGAAACTGTCGGATTAGTCGAAAAGGCTCTAGGAGCGTCAAACTTTCTAGTAATGTGCTCTGACGGCAAGGAAAGGACATGTTCTATCCCTGGGAGGCTCAGAAGAAGCTTTTGGGTCAAGGAGCGTGACATAGTGCTTGTAAAGCCATGGACCGTACAGGGGGACAAGCGCGGCGACATAATATGGAGATACAGCCTGATGGACAAAGATCTGCTGAAGAACAGAGGATATGAAATACCTAAATAGCTACCTTTTCATAATGCTTTCAAACAGCTTTTGTGCGTCACTCTCAATGCCATAACGCTTTCTGAAAAAGCCTGTAATTGTATCTATGTCCCTCATCAAGAATTCGCCGGACCTAGGGTGCCCGATGCTGACTGCCTGACCAAAATCTATAATGTAAGGCACATCCCCCTTCATAAGTATGTTATACTCACTTATATCGCCGTGAACCAGCCCGCCTTTGTACAGCAGCTTAATGTCATTCAATATGCTTTTTAGCGTTTCATTTGGATTTCTTGAGCCGCACTCCTTAAGCGTCGGGGAGCATTTTCCATCCTCGCCTATAAACTCCATTGCGAGAACATTGCCGCTGAATGAGTACGGAAGCGGCGCATGGACTCCAGCCTCTTCGGCAAGCTTAAGATTTCCAAATTCCTTCTTGCACCAGGCGTTTACTATCTGCATTATGTTGCTCCTTATGCCATCGAAGCGCTGGTCGCCGACCATATAATCCTTCCTATTTGAAAAACTTGAGGTTTCCAGCCTGAATATCTTCAGTATTACCTTCTCACCATATATCTTTCCTCCTGGTTCAGCAAGATAAATATCGGCCTCTTTCCCCTTTCCTATTATAAAATCCATCCTGGAAACTATGCCACGAGTAAGCATTTTGCCTAGCATCATTATAGTCCTGTTATCAAATACGCCTTCCTCTATTTTCAACTGCTCCTTGAAAGGAAGTTCCTCCCTTCTGCTCATTTTCCTTCTGCTTACCCTTCGCGTCATGTTTTCCACTCAGTTCTCAAAAAACCAAAACCATGTTAACAAAATTCGGATACGGCATTGAATAATATAACAAATGCAAAATATAAATGAATTGCCCTGCGCAAGGCATTATAATGAAATAAGTAAATGCAGCGAGGGCATTAGCATGCAGGCGAAGTAATGCATCTAAAGGCGTTCAGCATTTCAGGCACTACATACCCATACAGCTTCTTTAACTAAGGTAACAGTACATGCGTATCGATTATAAATGCGCGCTGAGAAAAAGTCTTATGCCGAATTTGAAGGTAATAGCAGATAACCGCGAGCGTAACGCAGAGATACTACTTGGGCTCGAGGAGCATGGGGTTGGCCTTGACTTTCAGCAACTGCCTATAGGCGACTACATAATATCAGACAGGATATGTGTTGAACGTAAGACAGCCTCCGATTTCACAAATTCTATAATAGACACTCGCCTTTTCGATCAGGCAAAGAGGCTTCATTCGTCATTTGAGAAGCCCATTCTTGTTATAGAAGGCCCAGATTCAGAGATGAGGCTTAACAGGAATGTCATGCTCGGAGCAATTGCGAAACTTTACATCGATTATAACATACAGGTACTTAGAACAGGTTCAGCCAAAGACACAGCATATGCCCTGTATAGGCTGGCAGAGCATGAACAAACGGAAGGGAGGGAGCCAAGACTTGCAGGCCTTAAAAGGGCATATACTGATTATCAGTGGCAGCTATTGATACTAAGCTCAATCCCAGGCATTGGAATAACACTTGCAAAGAAGCTTCTTGAGCATTTCAAGACGGTCAACGGCGTTGCCTGTGCAAGTATAGATGAGCTAAAGAAGGTGGACAAGATAGGTATGAAAAAGGCAGAGAGGATATACAAGATACTTAATACCGAATCAGAGAGGATATGATGAAAATCTTTTCAGTTTTTGGCGGAATAGGAGAACAAAAGGCACTGCTGGAGGCGCTGAAGCTTATAGCCAATGCGCAGAGTGCAGGAGAACTGCTAGTTCAAATACTAAAAGGATCTTCGCAGCTGGACCAGCTCCACAGCCTGAAGACCCAGTCTTATGAAGCTGTCGTTGAGCTGTTAAACAAGGTTACATCAGGTGCAGTTGCGCCAAGCATAATACCATACATGCTGCGGCTTGTAGGATTGGAATACAACATAACAGACATGATCTTTGTACTTGCCCGCTCGTCTTGCAGATACAAAATAAGGGATTCAAGGGAAAGGGAATATCTAAAAATGGAGCTCATAGAAAACAACAATCTTGTGCTTAAAGCCCTCTCCTTGATTTACAAGATGCACACAGCCGACAAGATAGCAGAGGTCAAGGCGCTTCGCAACCAAGTAAAGCTTATAGAAGAGGAAGGCGATGAAATAAAGGAAAGAATGCTGAATTTCGCATACAAGTCAAAGGGCGATTTTAAGTCCTTCTACCATATAACTAACCTTGCATACCTTTCTGACGATGTCCTTGATCGCTGTGAAGATACTGCAGATACCCTAATGAATATAATTGTGTCAGTGGCAACATAACGCTATTTTTCAATCTCTGGCATAAACTTTTCGCTTATGCCCAGCTTAAGTTTCCTTACCAGCTTTATTCCATTATTTTTTGCAAAGCTGCGTAAGAGTTCTACCTTATTCCCAATCAGTAGAAAATTGCTGCTCCTCTTTGCCCCATATCTTTCTATTGCCTTGCTAATCTTGAAAGTGCCTGCCAAAAAAAGAAGCATTTCAATCTGCAAAGATTCTGACCTCATATTACCCTCTTTATGCTTTATATAAGAATTAAGATAAGCCGGAAGTATCCTGCCTATTGCATCTTCTTTATTGTCTATTAGCAGCACAAAATTATCCCCGGTGGAAACGGCCTTTGCTTTCTCTACAAGGTCCTCTAGGCTCTGTGTTGATGTGCACTCAAATGCCAAAGGCTGTACTTTCGGCACTGGATATAAGTTTTCAATTTCCATTCTTACCTATTAACTTATATGCTATTCATATTTTATTGTATTGTTAGCCTGTGTGCATCATAAGCAAGTCATGGCATTATGAGGCGCAATTAGGCAAAGGAATGAAAATTATGGCAGAATTTGAAGATAAATTTGTTGAAACATCATTTGGGAAGATCCACGCAAGGCTTCGCCATGGTGATGAAAAATGCATATACTTTGTCCATGGCTTAGGTGCAAGTTTGCTTAGTTGGTCATTGCTGGTTCCTTTGCTTCCTCAAAGCCTTGGAATATGCCTAGTGGATCTGCTTGGCCACGGCAAATCCGATGCACCGGAAGGCCCATATAGCTTAGACTTGCAGGCTAAAGCGCTTATTGAGCTTTCGAAAAGCATAGGCAAGCCCTCATTCCTATTTGGCCATTCTTATGGGGCCCTGGTTGCATTGGAATATGCTATTCAAGAGCGTCTTGAGAAACTGATAATAGAAGATTGCGCAGACATAGGCAGCATTGCAAACATAGCCAAAAGCTCAAAAGAAAATGAGTTCATAAACAGGAACCCAATGCTTCTGGCAGCAAACAGGCGCGTGATAAAAAGCATCATTGAAAACAGCATAAAAGAGAGGCAGTTCAACACAGAAATCCTTGGAAAGATAGCCGCGCCGACACTGATAATCTGTGGCGAAAATGATAGTGTTGCCAGTATAGAAAAAGCTGCAGAATTAAAAGCAAGTATAAAAGAAAGCAGCTTGGCAATAATAAGCGGCGCAGGGCATGTGCCTCATTATACACACCCATGCGAGGTTGCAAAGCGTCTGGTTGAATTTCTGGGCAAGTAGCTCAGTACATTGCCTTCAGCCTTTTTATCCTCTCCTCTATAGGCGGATGCGTTGAGAACAGATTCATTATGCTTGAAGCCTTGAAAGGATTTGCAAAATAGAGTGATGCATTTATCTCATTGGCTGCTGCCACAGGCCGGCTGCTGGGGTTTTTTTCGTAAGCCTGTATCTTCCCGAGTGCGCTTGCAAGCGCCTCCGGATTTCTTATAAGCCTTGCACCATTGGCATCGGCCATATACTCACGCCTCCTTGAAATTGCAAGCCTTAGCATCAAGGCAAATAACGGGGCGAGAAGGCCTATAATAAATCCTATAAGCTCTAAGTAAGCGTAGTGGTCCCTCCCCCTTCCACCTCCTATTCCTCCAAAAAACATTATGTTTCTTATAAAAGCTGACATAAGGCCTATTGAGCCAGCAAATACTACTGCCATCATCATAAACAAAATGTCATTATTGTATATGTGTGACATCTCATGGGCAAGGACACCCTCAAGCTCGTTCCTATTCATCATAGCCAGCAGCCCGCTTGTAACTGCTATAGAAGAGGCTTTCCTGTTCTTTCCAGTTGCAAAAGCATTTGGATTCTGGTCATTTATTATGTAGATTTTAGGCATAGGGAGCTGGGATGCTGCTGCGAGGCCCTCCACAATGCTATAGAGGCTCTGGTACTTTGCCTTGTCGGCCTCCTTGGCCTTTGAAAGCCTAAGCACCATTTTATCGCCTAAAAAATACGAAAACATCGCGTATAGCAGAACTATGATAAAGCCTATTGCAAGCATAATCGGGCCTCCTCCAAATAAAATTACAAAAAAATAAATTATTCCAAGGAAAAGGAGCATGAATACGGCAAAAAGAATAATTGATTTGAGCTTATTAGACGCTATCTCGTCAAAGTAGCTTGCCATTGGGACACCATGCTCAAGCGGAAGATTTGGCTGAGCCCTTGCCTTTCTTTGATGACTTTGCACCTGCCTGGTCTTGGCCTGAAGCCGGCTGG
This sequence comes from Candidatus Micrarchaeaceae archaeon, assembly GCA_038881385.1. Taxonomy (GTDB): domain Archaea; phylum Micrarchaeota; class Micrarchaeia; order Micrarchaeales; family CABMGC01; genus JAKAVK01. The sequence continues at coordinate 13,859 of JAVZPV010000009.1, forward strand.
TTCACATCATCAAAATTTACCTTTACAGGCTCCTTTGCCTGTCCATCCGGCTCCTGGAAGAAGTCCATCTTCTTGAAACCAAAAGCGTTTGCAAAAAATACACCTGGCACCTCCTGTATTGCATTGTTGTAATCCAAAACGTAATCGTTGTATGAAGTCCGCACAAAAGCTATCTTGTCCTCAGTGTCCTGGAGTTGGCTCTGGAGGTTTTGGAAATTGGCAGAGGCCTTAAGATCTGGATAATTCTCAGCAACAGCAAATATGCTCTTTAAGGCCTGGCTTACCATGTTATTTGCTGCTGCTCTATCCTGCATTGATCCTGAAACAATTGAGGCTCTAAGCTGCGTAACTGTGGTAAGTACGCCTTTCTCATATTTCATGTAGCCTTTGACAGCATCAACAAGGTTAGGTATCAGGTCATACCTTCTCTTAAGCTGCACATCTATCTGCGCCATTGCATTCTGAACCCTGTTCCTCTTTACAATCAGGCTATTGAAAATCAGCGCCACAGCTGCTATTAAAATTAGCGCAATAACCAAAACAGCTATTCCCAAATCTAGGAGTATGCCTAATAATATCTCCATTAATAAAATATTATCTTATCAACCTTTAAAAAAGTATTGCTAAATCTAAATTATATGGTGTTGAATTTTTAAATACTTATTCTTCCGAATGCAGATTAAATCCCTACAACTGGGTTTACCTTCTCTCTTCGACGACAAACCCCTGTGTATAGTAGGGAAAAGTGATAACATGAATATGGCGACCAGCAAAAATAAAATAGTTGAGGTTCTGGCTGCGGCCAGAATTGTGGCAAAGAGTCACGGGCATACAGGAAAGTATGCCAAACACTACGTTGCTCTGTCAATAGAACAGCCAATAGAGAGAATATTCCCGAGACTGAAAGAACTATTCGGCCTTGCAAAGAATCGATTTATCGGCATAAAGAAAGTCGCTGCGCATGTGTTCGCATGCCTCATCGCATATTGGATGCGATATGCGTGAGAAAATTGCGGAAGTGGCGTAATTGGTAGATGATTAAAAGGTGGGGAATATGTTATGATAGAAAAGTCAACATCCTACCAAATTAGAAAATTATTCAAAAATTGGCAGGGCGGCAGTGAAGCCTAAAGCCTCAAACTAGCAACTTCATGTATTGGCCTGGTTCATAGTAAAAAAGATAAAAAGAGAAATGAAAGGTAAGCGGCTAAGTTGCCAGTACCTGCAATAACAAGCAAGGCAAACGAAATGGAGCTTTGCATTCAAGGATCCCAGTCTTCAGAAAGCCCCAGCTCCTCCTGAAGCAAAGCCTCTTCGAGAGCCTCTTCCTCCTCTTCAAGCTCATTTTGCCTTTTCCTCATATATTCATATGCATATTCTTTTGCGTGCCGCCTTGCGCTCGAATCCCCCATCCAATCGCCAGAGTATTTGCTGAATAAGTGCTTTAAAAACTTAAGCCCAGCCCCTTTATATGGGAAGTTATACATTTCC
>JAVZPV010000010.1:0-14665 GCA_038881385.1 Candidatus Micrarchaeaceae archaeon
GGTCTAATATGGTCAAAAAATATAGGAATTTCCGACTCAAATTTAGCACTCAGCGGAAACATTATTGTTGTTGGCGGGAGCTATAATGCATACATTCTCCAACTTAACGGAACAGCAGTTAACATAATAAACACTAAGTCACAGGTTACCGGCATTGCTGTATCTGGCAACATATCTATATACCAGAGTAGCTCTTCTATTTACGCAATAACTGCTGGAAATGTGCTCTGGTATAGCAATATATCTGCAACTTATGGAGCAGCATTCATAGGTTCTCATCCTGTTGCTGCAAGCGGCATAGTTTATTCTATATGGTCAAACAACTACCTCATCGCGCAGAATATTTCCAATGGAGGCATCTTATGGACAAGCAAAATACCGTACAAAATAAATAATGTAAATATGACACTTGCATATGGCCATTTGTACCTTCCTGCAGGCGATGAGCTGATAGCATACGGGGCGTGCAACCAAAACCCCCAGGAATCAGTTCTCCAGGCGTCAGTATCGCTGTACCTAAATGGCTATGGCAGCTGTGCAGATTACTTGCTTAATTATATGGATCAAATGGGCAATTACACAATAGAAATAGGCTCAAATGACATAACAGATGCAAGCATAGCGTCGTTCAGGGGCTCAAACAGCTATGCTATTTCAGGTGGCAATTATAGCCAGTTAAACTCCTTTACTATAAGTTTTTGGGCATATCCAAAAGGCAGCCCAGCTGCTCAGGAAAGCATTATAGACAGCTCACCAAGAACACTGATGGTAGGCATCTCCCAATCTGGCAATGCAATAATAAATCCAGGCACTCCAAGTACCATCTCAACTTCTACTCCAATAAAATACAATTCATGGAGCTTTATACTGCTTGAGGCGCAAATATCTCAGTCTAATACTATTTATACATTGTATATAAATGGCACTAGAGTTGCATCAGGCTCTGTTGCGCAAAACATCCAGCCGATAAACTCAATTACCTTTGGCAGCCTTCAAAATCCATATAACGGCCTTATTGCGAATGTGCAGTTCTATGGAAGCAATTTAAACACTAGGCAAATAAGTTACCTTTACCAAGAAGGAATTCAGGGAAGCCCGCTCAGTAATTTAGAACTTCTCTCATGGTATCCGCTGGACGGTGATCTCAATGATTATGGGCCGCTCCATAATGCTGCATATGGAATTAATGTATCATATGCTAATGCAAATTATGTCAAGCAAAGTCTTGCAAACGCCTATAATGTGGGCGCTGCAAGCACTATGCTAAGCATTCAGAACTACACTACCGAAAAAGCAAGTTTGCATAACATCAGGTTGATTGCATGGACATAGATTATAAAATAAAAGCACAACTTATGTCGCTGCTTATGCTAGTCATATTCATACTTATGCTATCAATTTTGCTTACTTTTGCTGAACTGTCATTAAATTATAACCAAATGTCGCAGAGTTCTTCAATTGCGAGCTCAACATCAGATTATGCTAGTATTATCCAACCAAGCCTTTCATCTTTGGTGCGGAGCAGCGCAAGCAGGGCATTATTGGTGCTTGCAGAATACGAATCACAGCCAGCAATAAGAAAAAACAATTTTATAACTAATGCGAGTTTGTATATATCATCCCTTGTAACAAACGGAACACTGCCAGGAGTTTCGCCTTCCTCACCAGCAGGCCAATACCTCTCAAATGCAATGGGAAATCTCACTATATCAGCATACAACAGCATGATTATAAAAAGTATAAATGCTAGCTACCGCATTGTAAAAATAGCTCAGACATACCCAAACGTTACACAATACAGCCCATATAGCATTAGCATAACTTTTACAGAACTTATAGACATAAACTCAAGCACGGGGACATTCTCCTACGAGATACCAATGAATGTTTCTGTGCCCCTTTCCGGAGCTCCAGACCTATTCTACGCGCAATCAGGAGTAATTAACAGCATAAATTTCACACAAGATTACAGGGCTGAGGGGTTAATCCAGCCACAAGGCCATGCATCTAATCCCTCTACAGTAAATTATGCCATTGCTGGTAATACAGTTGGAATAGAATATGGGATCGCATTCAAAGTGCCTCCTACAGTGTCATGCTCCGGCACTTCATCTGTAGCTAATTCAATTCCGGCCCAGTTCTCTTCTTCACCACTAAATAAGACTGCAATAATTGTAACGCAGAATGCACTCGGCATAACATCAGGAACTAATCCATGCATAAACGCATACGGAGGCCTCATAACCAACGCTACCGCATCAACTTCGCTTTCTATACCATGGCTATTGTACCAGATAGCTCCATCAAGCGGCAATTTTATATCAGGCATACAAACTGGGCAGCAACTTTTAATTTACGGGCCAAAACTCGAAGTTCTTAATATTTCTGATGTTCAGTCTTCATTTTATCACAACTTTTATATTGCATCGCAGTTCGTGCCATCATATTTGGAGCGGGCAGGAGGCAGGCTGAGCTTTATACCTTCACAATACGGCATATTTGATCTGCTCGGGAATATCCAAGTAGCAAATTTGGCAAAAGGCCAAATAAGCACTGGAACTTCAAACTTTCCAATTGGAAATTCCCCAAGGTCAATATTCGGATGGGTTGATAATGCCGGAAGTGGGAGCACATATAGTATATTTGGCTATGGACCAGCATCGCCTGGTGCACAGTTCGACCTTCTTGTTTCATCAAACGTCCTTTCAGTCTCAATTAATGGAAATTCTATTAATAGCACTTTTAGTGTTCCGATAAATAAATGGTCATTTGTGGGGGTTGCCTATTCTAATAGCATTGCCACATTTTACTTAAATAACCAGACACCGCAGTCATATCCAATTTCAGGGTTAAGCACACAAGCCTCAAATTCATTAATAGGCGGTAAAAATTACACAGGCCAGATCTCAAATATACAGCTCTACAATTCCTCGCTTAGTCCGTATCAGGTAGCTCAGCTATATTTAGGAGGCCCACAAGGGCTTCCAATAGACCCGGCAAATATAGTTGGCTGGTGGCCACTCAACGGCAACGCAAACGATTACAGCGGCCAAGGTAATAACGGAAGTGTTTCATTAAATGCATCATATAATTTTCCGCGGAATTATACATTTGATAGCGTCTTTAGTATTCCAATTCGATTTTCAAGCACCTTAAATTATATGGCTCTGCCAGGCGTACTTTCTTGCAATAGCAACATGCAATGCACTAGTAACTCGTTAGCACACGTATACCTGACAGGGCTGCCTATTGGGATTGAAGGCATTTCTTATGCCGCACATTTCAACGGGCAGAGCAGTTACGTATCACTGCCTTATTCAAATATAGGCAATACTATTACGTACTCAATCTGGATAAATCCCTTAGGCACGGCAAATTCATGGTATCTGCTCTCCTATATGGGCACTTTGCTAAGCTTTTCAGCCAACAGCTTGACATTTACACCAAATGTTACTTCAGGAAATGTGCTTACAGCATCAGTACCGATCCAAACAACAAAATGGACAAATATCATAATAACCCAATCTGGAAACACAGCAACTGCTTATCTTAACGGAGTTCAGATAAGAAGCAACTCAATAGCATCAATAGACACCAATTCTATATCTTCTGAGATTGGCGGATATGGCAGCACTTATAACTGCCAATGTCAAATAGAAAATGTGCAGATATATAACGCTTCAATAAGTCCGGCTCAAGCAAATTATCTATATAAAGAGGGTATCTTTGGGATGCCGATATTGCCTTCGAACATAGTAGGATGGTGGCCTCTTGACGGTAATTCAAATGATTATTCTGGCCGCGGAAACAACGGCACTCCAAACAGCGTGAATTATATTCCTATAGGCATACCAAATGCTACATACTTCCCTTCAAATAATAATACAAATTTCCAAAGTGAAGGCCAATTTTTCGGTTTTAAATGAGTCTAATAAATGAAATTAAATTCCGCCCAGGCTTCCGAATACCCCACCAATTACTGTTTTTACTACAAAAAATATGGCTATTCCAGCAAAGAGGAACGCCGGGAGGAATCTTATTCCACGTATAGGCTCGCCAGAAGTTATTGCAGCAATAGTAAAAGAGCTCAATGAAGTAGTTATTATTATTGCAGCTATAGCGAAATAAAAGTAGTCGCCCGGGCTGATCTGCGGAGGACTCGGCTTTAGGAACGATACGCCTGTAGATGGAAGGCCTCCAGGATTCTGCTGCAATATCCCGCTCCAGATCTTATCAGTTATTGTAATCATCTGAAAAGTTAGCCCATACAGTGCAGGGGAGGCAATTACAGCTGCAAAAGTTATGAAAATTGTATACATGAAGAGTTGGCCTGATATTTCTTTCTGTATTGTTTGCTGAACCCTAATGTCTTTTGCTATTTGATTTAAAAGGTCTGCAAGAGTTCCGCCATATCTTACTGCTTCTATTATCATTCTTACTGTATGCATAAGCTGTGCAGATCTATACCTGCTGGCAAGGTTCAAAAGTGCATTTTGCATTGTTTCTCCGCTGTAGAGCTGCTTGTTCAAAACGTCTATGTCATAAGTAAGATAAGAAAATTCAGGCCTTTTTGCAAGCAGAATTGCCCTGTCAAGCGAAACACCGCTCCTTATGTTTGCTGCAACAAGCTGCAGGTAATCCGGCAGTATTGATTCTATGAAATTCTTCCTCTTTTCTATTTTGAATTCAAGGATTACATAAATTGCAACCTCAAATACAACCCCTACTACAAGCCCTGCAAGCCCTGCCAGAAGCAAATTGCTAAAATGGTATACTAATTCCAATACTACTGGGGTTATAACAAACAGAGCAAAGAAACCTATAATGGCAATCTGCATAAACCTGTCCAGCGATATTTTTACTCCTGCAAGGTCAAGCTCTCCAGAGATATATCTTACAACACCCCTGGAAACAAGCCTTTCAAAAGTTATCTTTTGCATGCTACCACTATAGTATGAACAACGGCCGCGAATTCTTCATGATTGTGAAGAATATAAACTGGATAATAGCTATGAAGATAAGTACCAATACCAGTAGTGTGGGAGTAACGCTAAAAAGGTTTATGAATGTTGTAAGGATTGAGAGTACTGCTATGCCCATGCTTGGGAGTATAACTCCAAAAAGCATGTAAAACATAGAGAGCGCATTAAGCCTCTGCCCATAGCGCCTAAGCTCTATCGCCCTTTCTTGTGTGGCTTGGTCTATCACTTCCTGCATAGCCACAACAACGTCAGCACCTTGTTTAATGCTAACGCTGGCTTGCAGCATTATCCTTTTGAAAACTTTCGAACCGCTCGCATTGCTGACTTGTTCTATTGCCTGTTCCATAGGCATTCCAAGTTGTACAAGGTTTATTATTTTTGCAAATTCTGCGCTTGCGGCACCATAACCAGTTGACACAGAAGTTAACGCATTGAAGAGCGGAACTCCTGACCTTAAGCTTATCATAATGTCCCTTGCAGCAAACAATATGCTCTTGTCTATTTCTTTGCCGCGGCTTTTCTCTTTGGTTGCAGGATACCTAAGGAATTGTGCAAATAGCACATTATAGGCTGCGTACATAGAAAACGCACCCATAAATATGGCTATAACAGCAAGATTAGATGTATTTGAAAGTAGCCTATAAAATATCGCCGAAACTGCTATGCCTATTAGCAGTGCAATTATTAAGGCATTTTTCATCATCTTCTTTGCAAACTGCTGCGGGCTTCCCCTAATCCCAACCTCTTTCATCTGCTGTTCCAAGCTTCTGTGCTTAGCAACAACTTTGTCTAGATAAAAATCGATTCTAGACGCAAATAAATTCTTCCTGATGTCATCTGTAAGAGGGCTATTATTTGTAGCATTTTCCACACCTGTGTTTACATCATTTTTTGTAATTCCGTATATTGGCTTTGATTTGAGCTTGAAAAAGAAGAACCTTTTTGGTTTAGTAAACCCGACAATATTGCCTTGTTGGTCTTTGATCGGATCTGCCATTTGTTCAACCTATCTTCAATCTTTCTTCAACCAATTTTAGCTTTTGGTTCCTTATAGCCGCGAGGTTGCCATCCTGTCTGACATTTTCCTTCTTTATGCTTTCGCGCAGCGCTTTAACTTCCATTATAATCAGCTTCAGCTGATCACCATTAAATATATTGGCATCTAACCCTGCCAATATCCTGTCTAGCTCTGCTATCTGATCGGGAAGCGAAAGCTGCGGCATTACCATAGGCCCGTTAGTTTTACCTGCATTTTTTTTGCTTAAACTCAAATTATGCAAATTGCGGGTCTTTGTTTCAGCCTTTGACACAACTTTTCTGAGTTCTTCACCTGCAACCTTAGAATAGGTTTCAAGCTCAGGCTGCAGCTTAGAAACGCCTTTGTTGAGCGTGTTTGCTGCTGCAGCAACAGTTTTTCCCAGTCCGCCTCGTGCCTCTGGCTGGTTGGCAAAATCTACGATGCCTTCAGGTGAAACTGACTCTACCCTTTCAACTATCTTTTCAGCGTCTAGCCCCTCATACTCCTTTATTTTTACCCCTTCTTTTAAGGCAACTTTAAGATTAATCACTACAATCTTGCTTTCTCCTGCTCCAGCCTCCACTTCATTTATGAAGTTTACTGCATCGTCATAGCTGAGTTCCCTGTACAAAGAAACACCTAGAAAATACCCTTTGAGAATTTGGCATCGTCATCTACCGCCTTCAAAACTTTTGCCGGATCTTTATAATATGAAGCGACTACATATCCTGCGTCGTCGACAGAAATTATGTCATTCTTTACCATCCATTCCAATATTTTTGATTTTCCCTCTATGTCCTGGTTCATCTCCTCTGCCGTATAACCGCTGTATAAGCTTATAGTATTTGCCAGCCTGCCTATTTCAGAGACTGTAACAAAATTATCGTTTCTTATATCCCATCTTTCAATAACAGATACGTCCCCTGTAGTAGTCACTTCTCCAAATTCATATACACGCCGTATTCCAAGCCTCCTATGCCTAAACAGCGTCATTATTGCGCCAAGAGCAGTCATAAGAATTTTCGGCGTTGATATAGGCGGATTTGTCATTCTAACTATCGTATCTCCAGCGCTATCCGCATGAACAGTGCCATAAACGGCGTGTCCTGTATGTATTGCCTCAAAAAGGGTTTCAGCATCGCTTTTTGTTCTTATTTCACCAACTAAAAGTATATCTGGCCTTTGCCTAAGCGCATTTATCATTAAGTCATAAAGTGTAACAGCTCCTCTGCCTTCCTGGTTAGGCTGCCTTGTAAGCATAGGGAGCCACTGAAGAAAGTCAGGCAGGGTAAGCTCCCTAGTTTCTTCTACTGATATTACCCTCCTGTTTGGCGGCAGGAATACTCCCAATGCATTGAGGAAACTTGTCTTTCCGCTTGCCGTGCCTCCTGATATAAGCATGCTTATCTCGTTTTGCACACACAGCCATGCAAATGCAGCTATTCTAGGAGAGATTGTTTTATTCTTTATTAGCAAAGGCATTGTCCACGGGTTTTTTGCAAATTTCCTTATGGTTATAGTGTTTCCTGTCTGCGAAACAGGGAAGAGCGTCGCATTTACTCTTGATCCGTCAGGCATCTCTGCATCCATCATAGGCGAGAGATTGCTGATTTGCCTACCAACCTTTCTTCCTATCTGATCTGCGCTATCATATATGAGCTCCTCAGTCCTTATCCTTATATTTGTCTTGCACCAACCAAATTCATGGTGGAATACCCAAATATTCTCTTTAGCCCCGTTTATAGCTATTTCTTCCAAGTTCTCGTCTGCAAGTGGAATTTCCAGTTCCCCAAGTCCGAGCATCATGTTAAGAATAAATGCTATTAGAATGCTTTTTGTTTCCTCCCGTGTTCCAGGTAGGTACTTGTTTATTACCAGATTGGCTGCTTCTGTATACTTAGCAGTTAGTTCGCGTTCGTAAGTCTTGTCCTCCATGCGAGTAGGATCAACGGGTACTAATCCCAATAATTCCTGCCTTAAAGACATAATGAAGACTTTCGTAGCCTCACCAAGTCCCTGCATATCCACATTATATAATGGTACAAATCCTCCAGCATCGACTATGCTAACGGTAGCAATAAGCCCTTTGGCATTTAATTTATAAGAGGCAAGCTCTTTACCACGATTCTTAGTATCTTCTGCCATCATATTTCACTGCTTTGAAAGATCATCAATATCTTTTCCTAGTGCAGCTTTTTTCTTTGAAACTTTTCCTACTTTATTACGTATTTCGTTTACGTCGCCTTCTATCTTATCAATCGTATTTGCGCTTTTCGGATTTTTGAGGTCTTTGGAAGCTGTGCTTATCTGCCTTTGTATTTCGTCAAGCTCTTTCATAGTTTGATCCAAATCTGCTTTTATCTTTTCAAGTTTATCATCGAAGACTGCAAGTAAACCCCAGCTGTCTTTCATCTGCTTGGTGGAGTCATCCAAAACCTTGAGCTGTGATGAGGCTGCAGAATATATGTTTAGTACTTCTTCCTTAGTTCTAATAGCCTCATCAATAATTTTTGTCCTTGCTTTGCGCATCTCTACAGATCTCGCATCTGCTTTTTTCTTGTAGGACCTCAGTGCTGCTTCATATTCTGATATCTTTTTAGCTTCTGCGGCCGATGCATCTTTTAGTGCATTCAGCTCTTCCCTAAGGCTTGCATGTAAGTTGTTTAACTGGCTCTTCTGCTCTGACACCATCTTATTGAAAGCAACATCCATCTGTTTTATACTCGAATCAAAAAGCTCCAGCTTGCGGTTAATATCATCTATTACTGCATTTGCGCCTGACGTGTCCAAATTGAATTGGTGTATTTGCTCCGCTTCAACCTCAAGGGCTTTCATACCTTTGTCAATCTCATCAATTATCTTTGTAACGCTCTGTCGCTTCGAATCTATTGAGTTAAAATATGTGTTGGCCTCTTTTTCAATAGCTTTTATCCTATCAAGTGCTTTTTTTGCATTTTTGGCCTGGTCAAGGAATACGGTCTCTGCATTCTTTACGGTCCTTGAATAGTTTTCAAGCTGTGCGCGTATGTTGTTTAACATCTGGCTTTGGCTATCTATTTCGTTCTGTATAACGTTCTTCTTTACTTCTGTTACCGCTTGAGTAACCTGCATTTCCGCAGCGTCTCTAGCCTCTGCAGGAGACAGATACATTTTTCCTACCTTGTATGTTATCTTGACTATACCTGCCTTCTCAAGTATATTAGTCCAGTCCACAATTGTATTTTCACTTACATTCAATACGTGTGACAAGCTGGTAGTATCACTTTCTCCGTGCTCCTGCAGATATTTTACTAGCGAATCTATGCTGGTCGTAACGGGTACATCTGCCATTTTATACCTGTCTATACTACCAAGTAAGGGTTTATAATAGTAATTGCCTCTAACATTGCCACTTTCTGTAAATTTATTTTAAATTATTAAAAGAGAGATGTAAAGTTTGTTAATGTTTTTAAAATGCGCTATTGAATTGCTTATGGTATGCCATGGACATAAAGGAAGCGGTATTTGAAATGGCGCAGCGAGTACTGCTTGGCAACTGCATAAAAGAATGCATAAAGGCTTCTGCCCCCAAATACAATGCAGTGTGGAGCAGGGATTCTTTTATAACCTTCATAGGTTCAAATATGCATAAGGGATAGCAGGCTGCTTAAGGCTGCAAAAAGCTCACTTTTTACACTGGGCAGGCACACTTCAGATCTTGGCCTGATACCCGAAAACTATAGCAGGAAGGTAAATAAGCCGCGGTGGTTTTTCCAAGGTGCGGCAGATGCCCCTGAATGGTATGTTATAAGCTTGGCGAACCTCTATTAAGTGACTAGAGACAGGGACCTTTTGGGAAAGCCGCTTGAATATGCAATAAATGCTTACAGATGGCTTCGCTATCAGGATTCCAACAATGATATGCTCCTAGAGAGCCAGCCGGCAGCGGAATGGCGTGACAATACCGCAACGAGCCATGGCACAGTAATGTATATAAACGTGCTATACCTTATGGCTACGAAGTGCATCCAGAACCTTTGCAGTGTTGCAGGAATTTACCTATCCGAAAGCCTTCATGCGGATTACAACAAGTTGAAAGAAGTATTCTAGAAAAAATTTGCTCCAACCAAAAAATGATGGAATTAGGTATATGGCCAAATCTTGGAGACCATGGGAAAGATTTCATTACCAACCCCATAAACCTAATTTAGGATTTTATCTCAATTTTGTTACACTAAACCAGGCAGATACCCATTTTGACACGTTAGGAAATCTGCTATGTGTGTTGAGCGCGGTAAGTGGCAAGAAAATGTCAAGAAGCATTATGTCTTACATAAAAGACAACAGTATTGATTATCCGTATCCGGTAAAGGCAATGCACCCGCATTATCGATACGGAGTTGACAAATATTTTGACAAAGAGTATACAATTAGAAGCCCAAGTACTGGAGAAATTTGCCTGATTGCTACCATAATGGGGAATATGGACTTTTATAGACGGCTTCTATGTTATTCCGTCGAAAAGGTTAGGTGGAAAAGATTCAGATAAAAAATTGGAAAAGCTTGCAGAAGCAAATGCACTGACAAACAGAAAATTGAGGATTGGATTTAACGAATGAATAAATGGGCAAACAGGAAGAATCGAAGGCCAGGATGGGCAATCCTGGAGCGCATGCATGTATATAGCTGCATATCTTTCAGTAGTTGAGGAAAAAGATCCATTCGAATTTCTTGGGGATTGGAATAAGCTGTAGCTGCACAAACCGAATTCGGCAAATAGTCCCAACCAGATTCGAACTGGTGTCAGCGGGGCCAGAGCCCGCTATCCTTGACCACTAGACGATGGGACTTCAGATTAAAAACGTGCTTAACCCTTAAATAAGTATTGCTATCAACTAATCTTATTTGTAAAAAGCGTTGATCCTAATGGCTTTTGCATACAGAGAGCACATTTCTGTGCTTGCTGAAATAAAGGAAATTGCCATCGCAGACATAGTTTTAATAATAGCATTTTCATCCACGCTTGCTGGCGGGGCACTATTTTCTAATGGAAATTTCCTTTCGCAATTCATTTATTTTGTTCCCATATCCGCTATTGCAGTCACCTTAAGCTTTGTGCTGCATGAATTGATGCATAAGTTTGTAGCACAGCACTACGGGGCTGTTGCCTCTTTCAGAACCTCGCTTAACGGGCTTTTGATAACGCTTGCAACAGGGCTTATGGGCTTTCTTTTGGGTATACCTGGTGCAACTTACATATATACAAACTCTTTCACAAAGGAAGAGGACGGAAAGGTTTCTCTTGCAGGGCCTCTTACGAACTTTGCTATATTCGGGATATTCGCAGTTGCCATTTTTGCATTAAATCCAGCGCCCAATTCCTACCTTGCAAATGTTATATCTTTCACCATATCGGTAAGCATACTTCTTGCTTTTTTCAATATGCTGCCTATTTTCCCGCTTGATGGCAGCAAGGTATTTGCATGGAATAAAGGCATATACTTAATAACAATGGGAATAATCTTTGTCCTTCTGTATCTCTTCACAGACATACCTCTGTTAAACATCGCATATTTTATCCTGATAGCATTCATCTTTTCCATTTTTTACAGAGGATTCAGGTTTTAAAATTACTCTGCATCTATGCTAGGCTTTCCTGGCATTGCCTTATTTGATCTTTGCGACTTAGACTCAGCTTCCTTCTCTACATATATTTTTATGCCAATGGCATTTTCTATATAATTTCTTGACTCTTCAAAAAGTACAACTTCCTCTTCCTGCGTGAGTCCGCATTTTTTCAACTCTATTATCCTCTTAGACAGCGATTTCAGGTACTCTATCGCAATGTCTGCACTTATTTTGGTTGCGTCATCGCCAAAAACTTTTTTAGGATCCGACCTAATTACTTCTATAGCCTTTCCAAGATTCCTCTCTGAAACCAAAAGATTGTTTGCCTCCCTTTTCCAGTTATCCGCAACTATTAATTGGGCCTGCTTCGGATTCTTCCCGCTTTTCTTCCTTACTATTTCCAGTACCTGCTTTATGTCTTCTACTGCTGCATCAATTATAGCTTCCTTTGCTTCTTCTTTATCATTTATCATTGACCTGTCGGCTATTGGCCATTTCTCAAGAGATGCAAATGTATTGCCGCCAAGCATATGCCATATTTCCTCAGAAATATGCGGCGAAATAGGGCATAACATCAGTGTAATTGCGGATATGTACTCCTTGACTACCATTCCATTGTTTCCGCCCCTTGCAAAGTACCTTTTGAGCTCCAGCACGGAATTATAGAGTATTTCTGTTGAGGCTACTCTAAGCTCCAAAGCCTCCATTGAGGCAGTCACCAATTCTATCTTCCTGTTCAACTTGGAATATAGCCAATAATCTATGTGGCTCAGCTCGCCAGTATTCATCCCGTCTATGCCAAGCGCAACATTGTATATGTATTCTAAGCGTTCCCTAACCCCGTTGACAGCATCTGGGCTATAATTTGAGTCATTGAATAGGTCTACTGCCGCAACAACTACGAATCTCAAAGGATCAGCCCCGTACTTCTTTATTCCATCTGTAAGCGGAATTATATTTCCAAGGCTCTTACTCATTTTCTCTCCTTCGCTTAGCACTGTGCCGTTTACTACTATCTGCTTTGGCCAATATTCCTTTGGAAATATTGCCACGTGGTTATACAGGTACATTGTAAGATGGTTAAATATTAGGTCTGGCGAGGAATGCCTTGAAGTATTCCTATACCAATAAGTAAACGAATCCCTTGCTTTCTTTATCATGCTATACTCCAGGCCAAGATTTTTTGCAATCTCATCAGGGTTGCCGTTTCCAAGAAAGATGTATTCAAATAACTCCGGCTTCAGCTTTTCTGGGTCTATGCCTCGTATAAATGGCATTATGGTATAAAGCGACATATATATGGTAGAATCGGACAACGACTCTATTATGTAATTATTGTCTATTGGAAATCTTGTTCCAAGGCCCTGAGCCCTTGCCACAGCTCTTAGGTCTATCCATTCTATAGATGACTCAAATGCCTTCCTGCATTTGTCTGGAAGAATTTTCACATCAGTAAACATCTTTGTAACACTACCCTTCCATTCCTTGTTCCCGTAATTAAGGAACCACTGGTTGTCTACTATTTTCACAACGACCTTATGCCCTGCCCTGCAATAAACTGGACTGTTTACAAGAACAAATACGCTAAAGCCAAGACCCTTTTCTGCCAATTGCCTTTTTATTGCATCTCTTGCCTCTGGCTCGGTCATGCCCTTAAATCCCTCAATTGTCATCCTGCCCTTCCTTGACTCCTCCTTATACTCAAGCTTTGTTGCTTCTTCAATTGCGTTATCACTGGACCACGCATCAGCGTTGAGCAGACTAAGATATGCCGTTGCAGGTGACTTTGCGCTTGTATAGCCCTCTTTCAGTGAGGACCCGGAATCTATTTCAAGCACCTTTATAGGTTTGATATTTGCAGCAGTTTCGTTTCCCTTTTGCTTTAACCTTTCAAGCGCAGCATAGTCAAAAGGCGAATGCGCTGGAACGCTCATAACCAAACCGGTTCCTACAGATTCCTTTACGAAAAATCCATGGAGCACTGGTATATGTGCCCCTGTCCTTGGGTTTATGCATCTAATTGCGAGCAGATCCCTCCCTGCAACTTTCTTTGCCACAGCCAATTTGAACTGGTATGAGAGCTCCTCTACAGCAGCACTGGAAATATAATAGCATCCATTCATCCCTTCAATAGTGCAAACCGAGTATTCTGCGTTTTCATCCACAAAAATATTTGTAACACCGTCAAGGGTTTCAGGCCTGTAAGTTGCGCAAAGCAAATAGGCATCCATATCCTCGACCTTAAATGCAACAAGTGTCTCTTCCTCTATTTCAGGCTCAACGTCATGCTTAGTGTCGTGCATTCCTACAGCATTATTCTCCACAGGACACCAGCCGACTGGATGCCTTCCTTGCGTTAGCAGGCCCTTCTTGTTGAGTATTCCAAATTGCCATTCTACAAACTTGCTGAATGTAGGATCGATAGAGAACAGCTTTCTTCTCCAGTCTATGCTATACCCTGCTTTGTGCATTCCGTTTTCTATTTCCCCAACAAAGTAATTTGCTATGTATAAAGGATCAGACATTTTTTCTATATCTTCTTTTGGTATGTGGAAAAGTTCAAGCTCCTTTATCAGGTCTTCATCCTTATTCTGGAGCCTTTTTGCGAAAGCGAGTATAGGTGTCCCGGTGCCATGGAATCCCATAGGATATATTACGTTGAATCCGCGCATGCGCTTGTAACGTGCAAGAACGTCCGCAGTCCCATATGTACGCATATGGCCTATGTGTTGCGGCGCGTTTACATAAGGAAACGCCGCCGTAACCATAAGAGGTTCTTTGGAATCAATATCGCTCTCGAATATCTTTGCTTTTTCCCATTCAGATTGCCACTTCTGCTCTATTGCATTGTAATCAAGCACAAATTCACCAAATCCAATGGAACTTAGTGCTAATAGATATGACGTAGTGCTTATAACACTTATACATTGCCCAATAGCTCTAGCCTAAGAAATTAGGCCAAGCACTCTTTTATATATTTTCTAAAACAAAAAAAACAAAATAAAAAATAATGGAAAGAAATGCGAAACCTTAATTAAATCTGCTGCTGCAAAGACTA
>JAVZPV010000011.1:0-14543 GCA_038881385.1 Candidatus Micrarchaeaceae archaeon
TATTTTTGGCTGGGATATATTAAAGAATATTGGGCAGAGGCAGCCCATTGGGATTTGACAAAATGCAAAATAATTAAGGGATAAGGGCACCACAGTTGCCGCTTATTGAAGCCTGTGCAAAATAGGTTGAGTTAACCTGTGAGTAGCTCTGCCCTCCGAATATGTTTCCCTCAAATGTCGCTTTTATTACGCTGTTTGATTGCGCATCCAGCTCCAAAGAAAGGGCTGGTCCATTGGTAAAGCGGTTCTTTGAAACTGTACTGTAGTTTACGAGGTAGGTGTAGCCGCTAATGAAGTTTACCGATGCTGTTATATTGGTAGGGGTAGAAAATGAAGCATTGTAATAGTCATTTGGGCCTGTGGGCAATGAATGAACCTCTGCTGAATATGTAGAGTTGTATTGCTGTGCAGTGCAGGCCGTGTCTTTTACATATAAGCTTCTGAGTCTTGACATCAGAATACCATATTCCGTTTGGTTTGCTGATGCAAGCACCTGTGAATTAGTATATGGGCCATTTGACTGCTGTATTGTAGTTTCAGGGGTGGTCGATACAGGAGTGGCAGTGGTAACTGGTATTGTTGATGTTGACTGTGATGTGATATTACCAAACTGCTGTGGTGTTGATGCACCAACCTCAGGAAGTGCTGCTGCGCGTATTCCAAATGCAGCAGGTATAGGTATGAATTCTAAAGCGGCAACCCCGTTAGAGGAGGATAAAAGCTTCGCCTGAAAATCTGCGATTTGCGATCCCGTATCGCTAAGGTTTATTATTTGGCCGTCAGAAATGGTAAACTTATAAACAGGGTTTGCCAGCACTGGGACTCTAGTAATAAGAAAGGTGTATGAAGAACCTGTGTAGTTTGCAGCCTCTATTGCAACAGGGGAGTGGGATGCATATGATTCTAGTATTATTGTTTGGTTAATTCCGATACGTATTGTCCTGTTTGTTGTAAGTGTGTATAAAGACGAATTGCCAGAAGTTATAACAATGTACAATGCTGCAATTATTAAAATTGCTATTATTAAAAGGGCATAGCTTAACTTTAAGCCGCGGTTCCTTTGGGGAATATGTGGCTTTTGCCTTATAAAAGCAAATTTCCTTGGAGTCCTGCCAAACTCTAGTTTTGACTGCTTAAAGCCAAATGCCATGTTGCATTTTATGCAAATTAGGCTTATAAAGCTGTTGCAAAGCATGCCATTGATGCCACTATTTCTGGTACCAGGAAGGGTTTATATCCTTTGATTACAAAAGCGGTATGGGCGGTCAGCATGAATAGCATTGAAAACGTTAAGTCTGACATAATCTCAGTAATCAATGACAGGCAACAGGTAACTTATAATGAATTGAAGGAATTTGCCTCTGCATCAAACATAGATGAGCCCACATTAAAGAAAAGCCTCCAGGAACTTGAGAGTGCAAGCGCCATAGCCTCAAGGAACAGCGGCGGTATATTGACATATTACATTCTGCAGAATGAGGACAATCTTCGCAGGATAATGATAGTTGAGGATGACAAGAACATAAACAGGCTTATGATGCTTTCTGTAGGCAAAGGATTTGATGTAAAACAGATATACGATGGCGCCGAGGCTTTGAAGAGGATAAGATATGAAAAACCTGACCTTGTGATACTTGATCTTATGCTTCCTGGCGTTGATGGCCTAGAAATATGCCAAAATATAAAGATGGACAAGTCCCTAAAGGACACCATTGTTATAATAGTAAGTGCTATGGACGCCACTTCGAACAGATTCAAGGGCATAAAGTTCGGTGCAGATTATTATATAAAGAAGCCTTTTGATCCCGCCGAGCTTAGAAGCTTAGTAACCATATTCTTGAAAAAGAAGGGAAAGAAATTCGACCCGCTTATAGACCTGCCTAATGAGGCTAAGATCTCAGATGCAGTAGAAAAGGCGCTAAAAGATGCAGACAGTGGCTATGAAATAGGAAGGCTTGGCGTAGAAGGCCTTCTTGAATTTGCAAAGGAATTCGGCAATGAATCAGGAGTTACTATACTTAGGCTTGTTTCGCAGCTTTTACAGGATAAAGTAAAGGAGATAAAAAGCAGCATATTTGTTGGCTTCCTGAATGGCGATGATTTTGTAATAGCAGGCAATAGGGAGAGCATAGACCTTTGTGTTTCTGCAATAACCTCTGAGTTCAATGCAGTCCTTCCTTTTATATACCAAAGCGAGGGATACAAGCCTATTGAGCTTGGGATAGAGGACATTTATGGAGCGGAGAAGCCAAAGCTTGCGCTTAGGTATACTGCTATTAAGAAAGACAGCGTAAGGGAAAGGCGGGCAGAGGTCCTCAAGAAGAGAAAAAATGACGATATAGGGGCATACACGTATGAGGAACTGAGGCACATGCTTGGAAGCGAGCACCTTGACATTACTATAACCAGAGACCCTGATGGGGTAAGGCTTTCTGTAGGCAAGGGCGGCAAGGAAGAGCGGGACAGAGAGTGAATTTTCAGTTCTTCCTTTTCTTTTGGGTTTTCTTCTTGGCAAATCTGCCGCTGCCCTTCTGTGATTCTCCTCCGGAAACTTGAAGCTGCTGCGTATTGTTGAGCAAATCTATAACGTGAGATTCTATTGTCGGCCTGTCCTCGCCTGCACTGCTAAGCAGGGCGGCATTCTCTATCGTGCTTGCTTCAAGGGCCTTGTTTATCTGCTGGGCTCTTTCCAGCGCCTCTAGCTTCTTTTCTTTGCTGCTTTGGTTTTTTGCCATCTTAACACAAATTTATTACCTAGAATACGCCACAAAAGGATTTTAAATGCTGTGGGTAGTGGCAGGAAGAAGTTGACAGGCAGATTAATTGTATATGGCTGTGAACAAATCGTTTTAATATCTGCATATGCCAATTCTAATTGCTAGTTTTGGATGGTAGCAAAATGATAGAGTATTTAAGCAAACCTTTTAGCGTAGAAGAAAGTTTGGACAGCCTTAACATTTTTGTAAGGAAATGGTTTGAATCGAAGTACAAGGTGCCAACGCCGCCACAAAGGTATTCATTTAAACTCATATCTGAGAGGAAAAATGTGCTGATAACCGCACCTACAGGTAGCGGAAAGACCTTTTCCGCATTCATGTCTATACTTAGCGACCTTATGAACATGTCACTTCAGAATAAACTTGAAGACAAGGTATATTGCATATATGTCTCGCCTCTGAGGGCCTTGAACAACGATATATACAGGAACCTTAGCGCTCCTCTTGACGATATATTCTCTGGCATAACTATACCAATAAAGAAGATAACAGTAGGGATAAGAACTGGGGACACCCCTCAGTCCGAGCGCCAAAAAATGCTGAAGAAACCGCCAAACATACTTGTTACAACTCCTGAAAGCTTAGCCATACTTATAAATTCGCAGAAGTTCGTTGAAAAAATGAAGGACCTTAAATACATAGTAATAGACGAACTCCATGAACTTGCAAATAACAAGCGCGGTGTGCATCTTTCGCTCTCTGTAGAACGGCTACGGGAGATAGTAGGGCATGAATTTACCAGGATTGGCATGGGCGCTACTCTTGCGCCTATTGAGGAAGGGGCAAGATACCTTGTCGGATATGAGGGTGAGAAAGAAAGGGACTGCTACATAGTCGATGCGACATGGGACAAAAGACTTGATTTTAAGGTAATCTCTCCTGTAAAGGACATAATAAATTCTAGCGAAAATGCTATAGACAATTCGATCTACAGAATAATTAACGGCATAATAAAGGAAAACAGGACTACCCTTATTTTCACAAATACAAGAAGCGGCACAGAGCGTGTTGTGTACAACCTTATGAAAAGGTACAAATACAGCGAGGGGCATATTGCCGCGCACCATGGCTCGCTGTCAAGGGAGGCAAGGCTGGGCGTGGAAGACATGCTCAAGAAGGGCAAGCTTAAGGTTGCCGTCTCATCTACAAGCCTTGAGTTGGGGATAGACATAGGCACTATAGACAATGTGATCCAGTTAGGTTCGCCTAAGAGCGTTGCGAGGGCAGTCCAAAGGATAGGCAGAAGCGGTCACAGTTTCAACGACATCGCCAGGGGTGAAGTTATAATAACTGACAGGGATGACCTGGTAGAATGTTCAGTAATGCTAGATGCTGCAAGGAAAAGGCACCTTGATACTTTTACGACGCCGAAGAACGCATTGGATGTACTTGCACAGCACGTAGTTGGGATGTCGCAAACCAGGAAATGGACCGTGGAAGAGGCATTGGCAGTTGTCAGGAATTCGTACGCATACCATAGCCTGCAAAGGAAGGACTTTGTGTCAATACTGGAATACCTGTCAGGTATGTACGTTGGCCTTGAAAGCAGGAGGGTATATGCGAAGATATGGTATGACGAAAAGGAAGGTACGTTCGGAAGGCGCGGCAAGCTCACCAAGCTGATCTATTTCCTTAACCTTGGCACTATACCTGATGCTGTGGCAATAGACGTAATGACGCCTGACAACAAGTGGCAGGGGAGCATAGAGGAGGAGTTTCTTGCCAGGCTCAAGCCAGGTGACGTTTTTGTTCTTGGAGGCAAAACCTATAGGTATGACTATGCAAGGGTGATGAAAGCTTATGTGACGCCTGCGCCTGGGCAGGTTCCTACCATACCACCATGGTATTCTGAGCAGCTGCCTCTTACTTATGAGCTTGCGCTAGAGATAGGCAGATTCAGGGAGCAGATGTCTGTGGCACTCGGCCATGCGAGGAGCCACGGCAAATCGCTACTAAGCATGCTCGACAAAAGCAAGCTTAAGCCTAATGAGGAAAGCAAGGCAATACTAGACAATATGCTTATAGATGAAAATGCGAAAACGGCAATATTCAACTACTTTGCAATGCAGGCTCTTTATGCAGGCTACATACCAAATGACAGGCTTGTCCTTATAGAAAGTACCAGTGACTGGGATGGCAGCAGAAACCTGCTAGTCTTCCACAGCTTATATGGAAGAAGAATAAACGATGCGCTTTCAAGAATATTTGCAATAAAGCTTGGTGAGCTGCTTGAATCTGACATAGCAATAAACATAACTGACAACGGCTTTGTGCTGATTACCAAAGGCGGGGCTAGGGTAAGCAAAAGGGATGTTGACAGGATAATAAACGAGGTGGCAAGTTCTAATATGAGGCTGACGCTTGCACAAAATATAAGAAGGACCGAGATGATGAGGAGGCGTTTCAGGTACAACGCAGCAAGAAGCTT
Organism: Candidatus Micrarchaeaceae archaeon; assembly: GCA_038881385.1. Classification (GTDB taxonomy): domain Archaea; phylum Micrarchaeota; class Micrarchaeia; order Micrarchaeales; family CABMGC01; genus JAKAVK01. The sequence continues at coordinate 5,206 of JAVZPV010000011.1, forward strand.
CATGGTACTTAGAAATTATATGGGCAAAAAAATAAGCGTAAGGAAGCAGCAAATAAATTCGCAGATAATGTTCAAGGCTGCCGAAGAGATAAGCCCTGATTTTCCTATAATAAAGGAAACATACAGGGAGATATTCGAGGATGTAATGGATCTGCCGCGGGCGGAGCAAATAGCCAAAAAGCTGGCATCTGGAGAAATAGTCCACAAGTATATAGAGACTGATGTTCCTTCGCCTTTTTCGCACACGATAGTGACATTTGGCGAGGCAGACGTAGTAATGATGGAAGATAGGAGGAAGCACATCCGTGAACTGCATAAGCAGGTAATGGCAAAACTGAACAAGATGGTCAAATGAGGATAAGCATGGACGTGGAGATACTTGAAGGCCTGCCAATACTATATATCAAGTCCCTCTCTGCAATTGTGTGTACTGACCTGCACCTGGGATATGAAGGTGTAGCTGCTGGCAAAGGGGTTTTTCTACCAAAAGCAAACCTCAGGAATATAAAATCGCTGATAAGCAGGGCCGCAAATCTGAAAAAACCCAAGCGGATAATAGTTGACGGCGATATCAAAAATGAGTTCTCGCAGGTTCATGTAGAAGAATTCAATGAAGCCCATGAGTTCGTGGATTTCCTTAGGAAGGAGCTAAAGTTTGAGGTGATAACTCTGATAAAGGGGAACCATGACAATTTCATAGACAGGCTTAAGGAGCCATTTGGCATTGAGCTGCATACACAGGAGGCGCTTATAGGAGATTACCTTTTCTTCCATGGCGAGGAGCTGCCAGCCTCGAACGATGGAAAGATGCTTGTAATGGGGCACGTGCACCCTTCAATAGCGATTTACAACAGCTTTGGAGTGAAAGAGAAGCTTAAATGCTTCCTGAGTGGCAGACTCAGTGACGGCAGACAGATCCTTGTGCTTCCAGCATTGAACTACTTTGCAGAAGGCTTCAGCGTAAATACCGAAATGGGCATTGACGAACTTGCGCCTATATTCAAAAGTATGCTTGATATAGACAGCATGGAGGCGCTCTGCGTCGGAGAGGGCGAAACCCTGAACTTTGGCACCGTAGGCGAACTCCGAAACATAGAGTTATGAGCTTTTTCCTTGGTTGAGTATCATGCTGATTTATTTATACACTGACGGGGCGGCAAGGGGAAATCCGGGCAAAAGCGCATCAGGGTATGAGATATACGATGAGAAGATGAACCTTATGGCAAAGGAGAGCCTTTACAACGGCATAATGACAAACAACCAAGCGGAGTATACGGCTGTGATAATGGCGCTTGAAAAGGTTTCCAGGGAACTTGGATTAGAGAATGAGCTGCATATTTATTCAGATAGCCAGCTCATGATAAGGCAACTGAAGGGCGAGTATAAGGTAAAGGACACAGAGCTGAAAGCCCTCCATTCAAAGGCATTGAAACTTCTTAGAGGATTCAAGTCCTTTACACTCTATAATGTGCCTAGGGAAAACAGCCATATCTCCAATGTAGACGCAAGTTTGAACGAACTTTTGGACAGCTTAAGGTAGATTATGCTTGAATATAGGTTGTGTTTTAACATTTAACCTTTACTTATTTTTGTTATTTTGTTACCATAGTTGAGGATAAATATATAAATAACAATTTTATTAGTATTTGTGATATGCCTGCTGGTGCCTTTTAGTAAAAGGTTTGGTGCTAGAGAGATTTTTATGGCTGATAAAAATGATGTGGGGGAGAAGGCGGCAACAAATAGCAGCTATAGCGCTGGCACAAAAGACAAGAAGCATGGTACTGTAAATTCCAAGGCGAAGGAGTTTTACACGCAGGCAGGCGAAGCCTTTGAAGAAAACAGATTCGAGGATGCGATAAATCTTTATACAAAGGCAATAGAGCTTGATCCCAATTACTCTAGTGCCTACTTCAACAGAGCGCTTTCCTATGCGATAATAAACAAGTATGAAGAGGCTGAGCGCGATGCAGAAACTGTAATGGACATAGAGCCTGACAGCTATGACGCGCCTTACGTGATGGGCATAGTTGCCGAATACCAGCATGACTTCCAGGGGGCCAAAGAGTGGTATGAGAAGTCGCTTGCGAAGAACCCAAAGTATGAGCAGGCAAGGGCGAGGCTGGAGCAACTAAAAGGGAAGATTAGCGGGCCGGCAACCTACACGCAGTCTGGCATGGCAAAAAAAGAAAGTGAGGAAACGGAGATAGTTGAGGGCCAAATCAAGCAGGTCAGATGGCACAAGTCCAACATCACTTTTAAAGACCTCGTAGGCATGGAGAAAGAAAAGCAGCTCATTTACGAAAATATAATACTCGCGATAAAGAAGCCGGAACTGCTGAAGGCATATGGTAAGAAGCTTGGCCTCGGTGTCCTGCTCTATGGCCCTCCTGGAAACGGAAAGACTTACCTGGTAAATGCCATAGCTGGGGAAACAGGCTCAAATGTGATTATAGCAAGGATAAACGAGATAGTAGACATGTATGCAGGAAATACCGAAAAGAACATGCATGCGGTATTTGAGCAGGCAAGGAAGGCAACTCCTTGCGTTATCTTTTTTGATGAAGTAGACGCTCTTGGGGTAAAAAGAGGCGGTGAAGGAGGCGGAGAAGGGGGCCAGAACTATATGAGGATGGCAGTAAACCAGTTCCTCCAGGAGATGGATGGCGTGGAGAGGAATCCTGAAGGCCTTTTTATAATAGGTGCTACGAACCAGCCGTGGGACATGGACCCTGCACTCAAGCGAAGCGGCAGGTTTGGAGAGTCCATATATATACCCCCTCCAAATTACAAGACCAGAAAGGCGGCATTTATATACAATACAAGGAAAATGCCTATTGGCCGTGTCAACTTCGGAAGGCTTGCCAGGGCAACTATCGGTTTCTCACAGGCTGATATAGCAGAAATTGCTGATAAAGCAGCACTTATACCTGCAGCTGAGGAAGACAGAACCGGAAGGAGAAGGAAAATTACCACAAAGGATTTCATAAGAATGATAAAGAAGCACGGCGGAACGCTCGACGAGTGGTACGCAATGGTAAGGAAGGACATAGTGCAGAAAAGGGAGACGCAGATAGTTGATGGCAAGAAGCAGGAGATAGTCAAGGAGGGAAAGCTCTCCCCTGAAGAGAAGCAGAAGTACAAGGCGCTGGTAAAGGACGTGAAGAGGAACAGCGCAAAGTGGAATATGTTCTTAAAGAAATTAATAAGGTTTGTTTCAATCCACTTTTTCTGAAGTTAGCTGCAATGTCAACTTGCTGCAAATATGCAGCTGCAGGAAATTAGTTTGGTTTGGCGCCAATGCAATTGTGCACAGCCTTTTTAATTTCAAGAATTAAAATTAAATTCGCGTCGATAACTGCAGCGGCTCTATGCATGCTGGAAAAGGCCTAAGCCGGGAGTCGAACCCGGTCCAAGGGATCCACAGTCCCCTATGCGGCCGTTACACCACTAAGGCCATTGCTCAGCTTGGCTGGCATTACCTCTCCACAGCTAATCTTTATAGCGTTGATGGTATATATCTCTATCTTCCTCTGTGGTAAAAATGATTCTTCTAGGTGTAACTGCGGCCATAACTGCGGTTATGTTTTGGCTTGTGTCAAACAGCGCCTCAAAGAGGATAGTTCGTGGACTTGGCACACATACAGTAACAATGCTTATGATAGGGCTAGGAACTGTTCCTGCGCTTGTCGGCACGCTAGTTATAGGCATTTATTCTGTGCCTGCTTCAAGCGCGCTTCTTTCAATGGCTGCAGGACTGCTTCTGCCCGTGGGCTTTGCCTTAGGTTATACCACATTGCGCACCGAGAAACTCAGCAATGCAGCTCCTTTGGGAGAGATTCAGCCGGCAGCGTTTGTCCTTTTTGGGCTCGCTGTACTTGGAGAGAGCGTAAGCGTGTTGCAGATGACAAGCATAATAGCAATATTTTCTGGTGCATTCCTTATACTAACTACGGAAGGGATGAAGTTCAACCGCAAGCTTATGCCTTATATTTTGTCAAATATTTGCTGGGTTATTTACTGGCTTGCTATGACCTACTCGGTAAGGTGGGCGCATACATACGCTTTGCCAATACTAATTTCAAGGCTTACAGCAGTAGCCCCCGCACTAATATATTTCATGAGCGATAAAAGATCTGCAATAGATCTGCATTGGCTTAGGGTAAAAATTAAGACCAACGGCACATTTGCGGCATTGATATCCCTGGCAACAATAGCCGCATTTGCAGATGCATCTGGCGACACAGTATTCGGTATAACGCTTCAGACAAATGTGCTTGCGCTTGGAGGGGCGATGCTTGCTTTATCGCCCATGTTCATAGCCTTTGCAGGCTTTCTCCTCTATCATGAAAAACTTACAAGGCTGCAGCTGGCAGGGCTCGCAATAATGGTAATAGGCGCGGTGGCTCTCAATGCGCTATGAAACATCCTTTATAAATAAGAATGCAAAAAGAGTAAATGCTGGCGGAGTAGCTCAGCCTGGTTAGAGCGCTAGACTCATAAGCCAAGCTTTATGAGTGATGAGCTTTTTGCGATGACTGCTAAGAAATCTAGAGGTCGGGTGTTCAAATCTCCCCTCCGCCAGTCCTTGCAGCTCCTTAGCTGCAGCAGCTGTTCCTTCTGCTGGCAGAGCCGATGATCCAAATACGCATAAAAACCTTGCTTCATCAGTATTAGCGTGATTTGTAATGCAAATGAACTCTAACGAGTTTTATGAACTTGAACTTAGTGTCTTCACCGCGCTTGAAGGCAAGCTCTCTAACATAACATCGGAATCTGAAGTAAACAGCTACATAGAGCGCGTAATAAAATCCATAAAGCCAACGTCTACACGCGAAGATATGGACAATATAATAAAGGATGCGAAATCTTTCGGCGCGATAGACAAATATGTGAACAACGATGACATAGAAGATATAATGGTGAACAACACCAGCAACGTCTTCGTTTACAAAAGCGATGCAGGCATGGTAAAGGTTCAGGAAAAGGTAAACAGCAAGATGGAGCTTACACTTATGGTAGCAAAGATGAAAATGTACAATACCAATTCTACAGCAAACAGGAACATATTTGACGTTCATCTTCCAAATGGCTCAAGGGCAAACATAGTTGACACGCCAATGGGCCCTGATATAACAATAAGGAATTTCAAGAATAGGGCATTGAGCGTAATAGACCTGGTAAATTTTGGTGAGTTCAGTTGGAATATGGCTGCGAGGCTGTGGCTTTACGCAGATGGCATGAACATAAGGCCAGCAAACATGCTGCTCGGCGGGATGCCTGCTGCAGGTAAAACTACGCTTCTCAACTCCCTTTTCAGCTTCTTTAGGCCTGAATCAAGGGTAGCAGTAATAGAGGATACATATGAACTTAATACTTTTACGCAGGAAAACTGCGTCAGGCTAGAGACCTCGATAGACCTGAGCATGGAGGACCTTGTAAGAAACACCCTCAGAATGCGGCCTGACATAATAATAATAGGGGAGGTAAGAGGCGCCGAAGCTAAAGACATGATGACGGCGATGAACATAGGAAAAGTGTGCATAAGCACAATACATGCAAGCACTACAAGGGACATAGTAACTAGGCTGGAGCACTCTCCAATGAATATTGACAAGGACATAATACCGCTGATAGATGCCCTTGTAGTAATGTCAAGAGTAAAGGAAGGCAACAAGTACCGCAGGAAAATTACACAAGTTTCAGAAATATCAGGTTTTGAAACTCAGGTTCTCCTGTCGGACCTTTATACTTATGACTATAAGACGCATAAGAGCTCTGACATACTGCCAAGCATAACTTACAGGGATGCGCTTTCAAAGCTTACCGGATTCTCACCTACAGAAATAATAAACGAGGAAAAAAGGAGGGCAAAGGTGCTTGAAAAGCTAAACCAGATTGGAGTAAGGAATCTGGCTGAGATAAACGAATTCTGCAAGGAGTACTATGACAACCAGGGCAGGGCCTTGGCAAAGATAGGGCTTCAGTCTTTAGGCACGCTTGAATGAGTTGCGAGATACGACCTAAGCATGACGGCTGCCTTCATCCTGTGCGAGATCTTGTTCTTTTCCTCAGTTCCCATCTCTGCGAAGGTCCTTGAGTAACCTGCGGGTATAAAAATTGTGTCAAAACCGAATCCGCTGCTACCTCGTACCTTGTTCGAGATTGTGCCTGCAACAGAACCGATAAATTTCTTTATTTTCTTGCCATCGTAAAGCACGATGCACGTTTCTGCCGTTGCACGCCTGTCGCTGTACTGACGCATTAGCCTGCAGATGCCATTGCTGCCCAAAGACAACTCCATGAACTTTACCAGCGCACCAGGAAAGCCGTTAAGCGCATTTATGTACAGTGCGGTATCCTCAACGATTACCGGCTTTTTTAGAGTAGCGAAGGCACGCATGGCCTTGTCCAATGCGACCTCCTCAGCATGTATGCTCTGTATTTCCCCAACCTCTATATTGGCGCTCCTCATTTTCATGCCGAGTATCTGCCTCATTTCGGCCAATTTGTGCTTGTTGGAGGTAACGAAATACGGCTCCATTTATATCAGTTGTTTGGTATTATGTTGTCAAGTATGAATTCTGGCTTATAAGCCATAATAGCATCGTAGGCCTCGCCGGTTCCGAAAAACAGGACAGGAACCTCTGTCTCGCTCAGTATAGACAATGTATTTCCGCCTTTGGCATCTGCGTCTAGCTTTGTCAGTATTATCCCGTCAAGTTTTATAGCCTGGTCGAACTCCCTGACCTGGTTAAGCAGGGCGTTTCCGGCAACGCTCTCTCCTACGAATATTTTGAGGTCGGGCTGGGCAACCCTGACCATTTTCTTTATCTCTTCCATCAGGCTTTTGTTTGTTTCCTGCCTGCCGGCGCTGTCAATCAGCACCACGTCAGTCTCATGCGCTTTTGCATATGCTATCGCATCGAAGGCAACGCTTGCAGGATCAGCTCCATATAATCCTTTTATGACTGGTATTCCAAGCCGGGCTGCATGATATGCTGTCTGCTCTATTGCGGCTGCCCTGAACGTGTCACTTGCAGAAAGCACGCAGGTAAACCCGTTGTCTATAAGAATTTTGGCAAGCTTTGCCATCGCAGTAGTCTTGCCTGCGCCGTTGGGGCCCACGAAGAGGATTCTTAGAGGCTCGCCGCTTCCGCGCTTGTTATTTGCAAGTTTAACTATATCTATTTTTCCGGTTTTGCCCAACACAGAAAGCACCGATGCCCTTATAATCTCGGTTATATTGCGTTGAAGGTCCTTTGACTCTATAGGGTTTGAGGTCAGTTGCTCCTCTATTCTGCCAAGCAGCTTCTCGGCCACATCATAGTTGACGTCAGACTGCAGCAAAGAGATTCTGAGCTGCTCAAGAAAAGGCTCTACGTCTTCGGGGCTCACCCTCACTTCCTTTAGCAGTATGCCCTTGAGCCTCGTGCCCAATGTTACCTTGCTGGGATTAGCTTCAGGCCTTGCCCTGTTTTGGGCATGGACATAAGCATGTTCAGCGCCTTCGTCAGGCACAATTGAATGCTGGTACGCCCGTGTTTCAGTAGCCTTTGAGCGCTCCCCCTTGTCCATAGCCGTTTCTGGACTGGATCTTTCAGCCACGATTTTTTCCTGCACAGTTCCAGCAGATGTGTTCCCCTTATCAGCTTCCTTTTGCTTTGACTGTTCTGGAGGAATGCTGCTGGGTGGTGAAACGGCGTTTTTGCCCGTATCAGGGCTTTCTTTCAAAGCAGCCTTTGCCTCATCGCCCCCTGCAGCTGCCTCTTCTTTCTTGGTTATCGAATCGATAAAGCTGGCAAACTTCTTCTTCAAACTATCAAACATAGTGGAATGCACCGGCTCTTCCAGCCATCTGCTTTCATTGCTGCCTCAACGCAGTCATCTTATATGAAATATCAAACAGTTCCTTCTCTACCTTTTGGAGCTCACCGGTAAGCCGCGATATTGCTACATCGCTGTTCTTTAGCGCCTTTTCTAGGTACTCCTTAGCCTGTTCTGCTGACTTCTCTACAAGGTAGCCTGCACCAACGTAGGTCATAACCCTGTCAATCTTGCCCAGGCTGGCCTCTACATAGGTGCCTCCTTCGGTGCTAACAAGTATGCCTGATCCTTCAAGCGATTTTGATCTGCGCAGGAACTCTATGCCCCTAAGGGATGCGTCTCTTGCGAGGTTGTAAGCTCCAATCTGCTCGTTTAGAATATCAAACCTCTGGGAATAGACGCTCTGCAGATACTGCAGTTGCGCAATAGCTTCTTCCATATCCTCTTGTGAAAGATTTTCTCCTGCCATAAAAGGCACCACTAAAACTTCTCGTGTAAGGCATAAAAGGCATTATGTTATTGCCGGCCTCTTAGAGCCCCAGGCCTTCAGTTATCCTTGCCAGCTCGAAGCCGGTAGTATCGCTTCCTGCAATAAGGCCATTTGAATTAGCTATAACGGAAAGGCGTATGCTGAGGGAGCCAAGATTCGCTGTTGACTGGGAATAATTAGCCACAACCTTTTCGACAGCTTTAATGTCATCTTCATCGGCCCTGTTGTTTAGGACTATGCCCTTGTTTGTGAGTATGTTGCTTGCGCCGACGGTATTGAAGCCGCCTATTGTCAGCTTTATAACTTCCACACCCATTATGTCGCCTATTTGTCTTGCCTCCCTAGAGCTGTACTCTGGATTCACTACAGCAATCTTGTCATTAACCAGTATGTTGTTTCCAAGGGCATTAAGGTCGGTCTTTAGCACTTTAACTGATACTCCTGGAAGAGCCTTCTTTATCTTTGATATCTCGCGCTCAGCGGCCATTTCAGGCAGCAACACTGCTGATGAGTTTGCTATAGCATATATGCCTATAAGGTCAGAACCGTCTATCGAGACCCTTGAAGGCTCAACCCCAAGGTTATCTTTTATTGACCACAGATGCCTTGCAGTGAGGCTTTCACCTACCAAGGCAAAGGAGTCTGTGGCTATTCCATATGCCCCTATGAAAGAATTGCCGCTTATACTAAACTTTGCAACGCCCATTTTTGTTATGCCTCAGGCTTTACTGCTGGCTGCTGCGCATCGCTTTTGCTGCTAACATTTGGGCTGGAGGCAGGCTTAGACTCGGGCTTGGCGCCGGCCTTATTTGCCTTTTTCTTCTCTACCTTTGCGCCTATATCTTTGGCAACTTCCTTTTGTATCTCCTTAGCCACATTTGCCGTAACCGCCTCTTTGCCTTGCACATGCGCTGAAGCAGCTGGTTTCTCTGGCTGTGCCTGCCGCTGCGGCTGGACTTTTGCCTCCTGGGCAGGCTTTTCTCCCTGAATAGAGGCCTCTATAATGCCGCCGTCTTTCCTG
>JAVZPV010000012.1:0-14518 GCA_038881385.1 Candidatus Micrarchaeaceae archaeon
CCGTACCTCCTAACGTTCCTTCCCTCCTTATTCAAGAAACCGAGTATGTCCATTTATCCACCAATAAGAGCCATTAGTTAGCATTGTTCTTTGAAATGGGATTCGGGGGCGGATAAGCATATCTTTCCATTCTTGTGGGGTATAGAATGGTCAGCAATAAAAAAGAAGTTCCGATGCCTTTTGTCCAACTCTATCCACCGAACCCCAAGTAATATTATGAACAACCTTTTATTTAAAAATTGACTGATAAACGTTGCATAATACAAATTTAATAATTATAATCAAAATTAATTTTAAATTATTATTGCAATTATATCATGTTATTTGCTTTAATATAACAAATATTTAAATATTAAATACATCATAGTATATATCATGAGCAGGCCTCCTAAAAGGATATATGAAGCATTTCAGTCCCTAAAGGGCCAGTATGACCATATCTATCTAAAGTGTTTGAATGGCAATTATTACGTCTACAGGCAGACTTATGAGTGGCGGGCTGATCAAAGGAAGAGCAGGACAATATCCGAGTATATAGGAAGAATAACTTCCAGCGGCGCTTTCGTAAAAAGAATTGTGTCGTATAAAAATGAGCTTGAAAAGGCAGAGGCATTAATAGTTGCCCACGGCGGAAAGATAATCTGGTCTGATAAGGATATAGGGGAGAAGGAGAGCGTCAATGTACAAGCAAAACAGGAAATACGGCTTAAGGATACAGATCACAAGATACTTATGGCCTTAAGTATGAATGCTAGGATGCCGATCACAAAACTTGCCCGGTTTGCCGGCCTGAGTAAGCACGCAGTATACTCCAGGGTCAAGGCCTTGAAAACCAAACTTGGCATAAAGTACAAGCTTGAGTTTAATGTTGAGAAGCTTGGCTATCTGAGGTATCTAGTCTTAGTAAAATTTGAAAGCGCTGTGCCTGCTTTAGAAGAAATTGCAAAGGTCATAGCAGAAGAGCCACAAATTCAATTCGCAGCAACTACAAAAGGTGAATATGATATCGTAATGTATATTATAGATGAGAATCCGCTCAAGGCTTATGATAACCTTATCAAGCTAAGGCAGAAAGAAGCTTTTAGCAAGTACAAAGCCTTTTGGACATTTACATATTTTGCCCAGTCATATTCGTTTATACCAGTTAGAGGCATTTTCATAGACCAGGTGCTGGAAGAGCGTGTATGGCATAGGGCAAGGGAAGCTTCAAGAAGGCATGAGGGGCAACTCCGCCAAACTGAGTACATGGTCTTAAAGGAGTTAAATGAGGACAGCTCACGAAGTTTTGCCTACATAGACCAAAAATGCAAGCTAAACAAAGGCGCAGCAAGGTACACTTACAACGAATTAATAAAAAATGGAATAATAGAGAGGCCAACAATATCAATGGCCAAACTGCCTTTCAAATATATCGGCATTTTATTAGTGCAGAATATAGACTATAAAGCAATAACAGAAAACCGGTATAAATACCTATTGGATGAGATAGAATACGGACCCATAGCCAATAAATATTGCTTAAGCGGAAATATCGGCGCCCCAAACAATGGCGTTATATCTTTCTTGCCTGTGCTGGAAGGCGGATCTATAGAAAGATATGCAAAAAATATAGAAAACGAACTTCAGGGAAGCATATGCAAAAGTCTTGTAGTTACCTGGATAATAACCGGCGAGTTATGCTACCGCAGATTTGATAATGACTATTCAAGGCAGTACAAATTACTGATAGACCAGAATAAGATAGAGCCCAGGGCGCTGACTAATTACTATTAATGAATATTAATATAAAAAATAGAAAAATTGTTTAAAAGATGTTTTCCAAAAAGTTTAGTAGCAACTGTCCATAACCACACTTCTCTGTCAGATTATTAGTTGATAATATTGGTTAATAAGTATTTAAAGCTTATCGTGGCCTTGCCAATAAATTATGCCAATAAATAATTCTCGGGCAATTTCATAATTATAAACAGGATCGAATAACTGGGTAAAAAGCTACTTCAGGCTACAAAAGTATTATACTAGAAGAATATGGCATAGCGCAGAAATCAAATAAAATGTTATTGTACAGAGGAGTAAGAACAAGCTTCTTAAATAAAGTATGAGCGCTGGGTACGAGAATCGAACTCGTGTAGGTCTTGCGACCAAACAGGTTAGCAACCTGCCGCCCTACCACTAGGCGAACCCAGCATGTTCTGGTGCAGCAGAAGTTGACATTGCACAATGAATGCATATAAGGCTTCCATACTTAGGCTCAGCCCTGTATCTCCAAAGCATAGTCCATTGTACGCAAGGTGCCCTTACACTTTTGCTATATACTTAGGGTTGCTCCTTCCGGCCTGGCCCGGTTCATATGTTGAACTACCACTGGAGGCAGAACCTCAACGCTTCGGAATGGATCTTATATGCAAGTCATGGTACTTTGCCAGCATTGGCCCGCCTAAAGGGGATTTGCGGATAGGGAAACCCCTAGCTTCCCGCCTATCTGCTGCATTATAGTTGTGAATAAAGAAGTTTAAATAACATTTCCCCTGGCCTTATACAACATAGCTTATGAAATTGCAGCAAAGTGCGGTTTGCCGGCCTGAGTAAGCACGCAGTATACTCCAGGGTCAAGGCCTTGAAAACCAAACTGGGCATAAAGTAAAAGCTTGAAGGTGTCATATGCAACAAACAACTGCGTTATATCTTTCTTGCATGTGCTGAATCGGATCCATAGAAAGATGCGCACCAGAATAAGATAGAGCCCAGGACGCTGACTAATTACTATTAATGAATATTAATATAAAAAATAGAAAAATTGTTTAAAAGATGTTTTCCAAAAAGTTTAGTAACAACTGTCCATAACCACACCTCTTTGTAGATTAATAATTTGATTATATTAGTTAATAAGTATTTAAAGCTTATCTTTCAGGTGACTTTGCTAATAAATTCAATTTTGCTCACAAATCTAATTTATGTGAGCAAGTTTATTTCATAATGCAATGGACAGAATCTCAACGCTTCGGAATGGATCTTATATGCAAGTCATTGTGCCTGAAGTATAAACTTAAAGTTTTCCTAGTGAGGGATTTGAACCCGGATCACAGGCTACGCAAGCCCGTGTTCTGTCCAAGCATTAGCGTCGGTTTTTAAGCCAAATTTTTTAGTTTCCATTTCAAGCACCTTTCAAAGCATTTTGGGATTTTCGGAACTGCTTTCTCTATCGAAGCTTAAAGGCGCTCTTGCCGGATTACAGCCTAAATATTCAATGCACATGCTAGATCGCACACAGGCACTTTAAGCATAGCTTTATAAAGGTAAGATGCAATTATAGCAGTGAGTAGTAAGGCGTAAAACGCTAATCCTACAGAGGAAAACAAAATGAGAGATTACGGAAGAGACCGCGGAGACCGCGGCGACAGAGGAGACAGAAGGGGCGGAGGCATGAAGCCCAATTACTTCCTTCCAAAGCCTGTAAAGGTTGGAGATGAAGTGGATGTAACCATAGAGGCGCAAGCTTCTAAAGGAGATGGAATAGCAAAGAAAGACGGCTTTGTAATCTTCGTAAAGGATGCAAAGCAAGGCCAGGCTGTTAGGGTCAGGATAACGGATGTAAGAGCCAGATTCGCGCTCGGCGAGATAATAGGCGAGGCATCGGCTGCACCTGCTCAATCAGAACCATCCCAGGAAGCGGCTACTGAGCCGGAAGCCGAAGAAGCTTCGGAAGACACACCGCAGTAAAGAGAAGCCATTACTTTTATTTACTTCTCTTTTCCTTTTTTTATTTTTAATTAGAAATCAAATTGCAAAGTATGTATTGGTATAAAATTGGCAATGCTCCTATTAAGATACAGCTAAATTTTGCGCAGTTATGCAATTCTTCATTGCCAAATTAGCCTAATCAGAGAAGCGACTTCATTTCCCTGAGGTTGCTGACTAAGTATTTAGGTCTAAGCTCCTTAAGAAGCCTGTAGGGATCTATACCATTGCATACGGAGCATGCATCCATATTGGCGAGTTTTGCGGTAAGTATATCCGAGGCCATATCGCCAATATAAATGGCCTTTGGTCTTGGAATCCTGAAATGCTTTGCTATAAGAATAAGCCCATATGGGTTTGGCTTGTACTTGCCTATTGAGGCAGCGCTGATTATGAAATCGACATATCTATCGAGTCCTAGCATTCTTACCTCCTTAATTAGCCTATAGCGCTCCGAGTCACTGAAGACCGCTACGAGCTTTTTCCTTTTCTTCAGTTCTTTCAGTATCTCTGCAGCGCCTGGCTGCAGCCTTGGTTTGTAAAAAAATGAATAAAGGTCATATAAGCGTGCATATATCATGTCAAATTCTTCTTCCGACTTTATGTCATTTCTGCTCTGTTCCTCGTAGTCCTTGAAGTGCTTTCTTATATATGAAAGGTTATATCTCCTTTGCAAAAACCTGCTGGCGCGCACCAGCATTGTAGAGGTGCTCAGCGTCCCATCCCAGTCAAATATAAACAGCTTGTAGTCGCCGATGGGCATAAGGTTATTAATATACTTAACCAATAAAAAGGCATATGATGAGAATGGTGATCGCTGAGCATTTTTGCGATGACGATCGGTAGGCGGTCTGATATCTCTGCAGTGTTTCAAAGCAGTTTTCGTGACTGTGCATGAATAATAATGAAAAAAGCGCCATGGAGAGGTTGCACAAGAATGTAATTACTGCTACAGATATAGCGTCACAGTTCTGGTGCGAAAAACAGATGGAGCTAAATTACATATGCAAGCCAACTCCAACCAAGGCTATGGAGAAGGGCGCAAAGATGCATGAGCAGTGGCAAGCTAAGGTATACGTGCCTCTGGCAGTTGAAACCCGCAGCTATTTCGATTTCCTATACAAATGCGCCTATGAAAACTTCATGAACCTGCAAAGGCTTAAGCGGGAAAGCATAGGCCGTGAGATAATGCTATACGGCTCTATGAATGGCTATAAATTCAGCGGCAAGGTAGATGAGCTAAGACTGCAGGACGGCAAGGTTGTAATAGCAGAGGATAAAACAGTATACAAAGCTGATGGGATAGACGAGGCGCATTCAAGGCCGCATATAGTGCAGATAATGCTTTACAGGAAGATGCTTGAGGATCTCAGAAACAAATCATATTCCTATGAAAACTTCGCAAACGTTTACAAAATAAGGGGCGCGAAACTTTCTGAAGAATTCGCAAAAGGCCTTAGGGAGATAGGTCTAAAAGAGGAGTATCTTTCAATAGAAAACATGTTTGTAAAAATGTTCGGTGAGCTGCAGAGCATGCCGGAGCTGAGCGATTACCTTGAGATAAGGTACACCGATAGAAAAAGCGGCCAGAGCGTCAAGGAAATAATAGTTAAATATGAGGCTGATAAAATAACCAATGACATCTCATATGCCATGGCCTACTGGCGTGGCGAGCGTGAGGCCAGCCCAGTCACAGAGGCTGAGAAATGGAAGTGCAATTCATGTAAGTTCTTCGGAAACCAGTGCAAGGTATGGTGGGCAGGTGGATAATTACGATAGAAATAAAAGGCCAGCTTAGCAAGGAAAGACTGAGGGAAGAATTCTCAAAAAACGCTAACCTGTACTACAAGGTAAACATTTTTGAGGAGGAAGGCTTCACAAGAAAGCAGTGCAAAATTTGCAAAAAATATTTCTGGAGCATAGGCGAAAGAGAAGTTTGCGAGGATTCGTCTCACACTGAATACACCTTCTTCAAGAAAAAGCCAGTTGATATTGGCTACACAGAATTCTGGTCAAAGTTTGCCGAGTTCTTCAAAAAGAACGGCCATGCAGAAATAAAGAAATACCCTGTAGTAAGCAGATGGAGAAAGGACCTTTACTTCACGATTGCCAGCATACAGGACTTCCAAAGAATCGAAGCAGGGGAGATGGGCTTTGAGTACTCTGCAAATCCGCTAATAGTGCCGCAAATCTGCTTGAGGTTCGGGGATATAGAAAACGTAGGCGTCACCGGCAGGCATTTCACCGGCTTTATGATGGCAGGGCAGCATTCCTTCAATTACCCTAAGGAAGGATACTGGAAGGACAGGTGCATAGAGTTAAACTTTAATTTTTTCACAAAAGTGCTTGGAGTAAAAAAGGAGGAGCTGGTATACTCCGAAGACGTATGGGCAATGCCTGACTTCTCCGAATTTGGGCCATGCCTTGAGACATTCTCAAACGGCGCAGAACTGGTTAACAGCGTTTTTACCCAGTTCGAGTTGGCAAACGGGGCAACAAGGGAACTGGAAGGCAAAGTCGTCGATGTAGGCTGGGGATTCGACAGGCTTCTGTGGTTTTACACAGGATATGACAATGCATACGAGGCAGTATTCCATAGCGTTCTTGAAAAGGTAAGGAAAAAAACTGGCAAGGACTTTGAGACCGAGCCATTTAAGAAGTTTGCAAAGGTAGCCGGAGAACTTGATGTGGACGTAATGAAAAATGCAAGGGAGCGTGAGCTGCAACTCCTGAAGAAGGTAGGCCTGTCAGAAAAGGAATACCAGACAAAAGTGAGACCGCTTCAGGGCCTCTATGCTGTTTTTGACCATGCAAGAACACTGCTGTTCGCGATATCTGATGGAGCCCTTCCATCGAATATAGGCGGCGGCTATAACTTGCGCATTATACTTAGAAGGTCCCTTGACTTTATAGAGAGATACGGGTTGGGCATAGACCTGCCAACTATTGCCAAGATGATAGCTGACGAGCTTAATCCGCTATACCCTGAGCTTTCAGAAAGTCTTGAGGACAAAACCTTCGATTCAGTTATAGAGATAGAGCGCGAGAGATATTGGAAAAGCAGGGAAAGTGCAAAGCAGCTTGTCAGCAACATTATATCAAAAGGCAGGGAGATAGACATGAAGCAGCTGAAAACCCTCTATGAGAGCAACGGCATAACCCCAGAATTCTTGGCAAATGCCGCTTCATCGAAGGGAGTGGAGCTGAAGCTTCCTGAGAACATATACGAGAACCTAATAGAAGGAGATCTTGTAAAAAGCAAAAAGCAGCCAAAGCAGGAGCTTAACCTTCCGGCAGGCCTAAAGCCTACGGGCCAATTGTACTACAAGTTTATGACTGATGCAAAGCCTAAGGTTATTTTCACACAGGGCAAATATGTGGTGCTTGACGAAACGCCTTTTTATCCTGAAGGAGGCGGCCAGGCGCCAGACCGTGGCACAATAAACGGCATAAAGGTAATAGACGTCCAGAAGTACGCCGGGGATGTAATAGTTCATACGCTAGAAAAGGACCCGGATTTCAAGGTTGGCTCAGCGGTTACAGCAAGCGTTGACAAAGATGCAAGGATGAGGCTTACTGCCCACCATACTGCAACGCACCTTATTAGTGCCGCATCAAGAAAATTCCTTGGGAGGCACGCCTGGCAAGAGGGAACAAGGAAGGAGCCGGAGAAGGCGCATATAGACATTGCCCATTATGACAAGCTTGACGCATCACAGCTTGGCGAGATAGAGGCCATAGTAAATAGATGGCTTTTCAACGGCATAAAAGTAGAAGCAAATTATATACCGCGCGGAGAGGCCGAGGCCAAGTACGGGTTTGAAATTTACCAGGGCCATGGGGTGCCTTCAAAGACAATGCGCATAGTTACAATAATGGACAAGCAGGGAAATTTGATAGACGCGCAAGCATGCGGGGGCTTGCATGCAATAAACCAGGAAAGCATCCTTGGCCTTGTTAAAATAATAAACTCATACAGGTCGCATGACGGCATAGTAAGGATAGAGTTCGTTGCAGGGCCTTCAGCTTTGGACTACTTCCGCAATGAAGATCTTGAGCTCCATGAAGTCTCAAGGCTGCTTAACGCGGAATTATTCAAGGTTCATGAAAAGGTTATCGAAATCAAGGAAGAACAGCAAGCCAGCTATGACCTCATTAAAGACTATATAAATGTAATGGCAGAGGTCATGGCAGAATCACTGAAAGGCGAGAAGGTAGTGGAGAGGCAGATAGATCTTCCAAGGGAGGTAATGCGAAAGATTGCAGACAAAATGATAAAGTCTGACTACAGCAAGATTGTACTATTCAAGAATAGCCAAAATGAGGTAATATGCATAGCAGGAGAAAAATCAAATAAGAGCGCAATATCATTTATCAGGGATAGGTCAAACGGCAAGAAATTCATTGGCGGTGGCAGTGACAGATATGCAGAAGGAAGGCTAGCATGAAGTGGCATAATGTATGGACTACTAAGCAGCACAATTTTGTATCCGATTTTTTATATATGGCCTGCGTACGTAGCCAACGGCCTGCCTGTAATATTCGGCAGAGGAAAGAACAGATTGCCCCTTGACCTCAATAAGAGGCTTTGGGGCAAACCAATTTTCGGCGCGCATAAAACTGTACGCGGGCTTGCAGGGGGATTAGCTTGCGGCATAATAATGTCTGCAATTGAATCTATATTTGCACCTTACATGCTTGCTGTAGGGACGGCCCTTACGGTAGGCACGCACATAGGCGATCTTGCCGGCAGCTTCGCAAAGCGCAGAATGGGAAGCAAACCTGGAACTCGGATGTACCTCTTGGATCAGTACACTTTCCTGGCATTCGCACTTATTGTTGCATATCCGCTGGGCCATATGCCCTCTGCACTGGGAATAGTTTTTATAATTCTGCTCACTGGCATACTGCATCCGCTGACTAATTTCTTTGCCCACAGGCTTAAGATCAAGGAGGTACCATGGTAAGCGGTTGTGCAAAAAAGAAAGTAATAGGGGGAAAACTGCTAACTGTAAAGCTCGAGTTTGGCAGCTTTATACAGAAGGCGGAAATATCGGGGGACTTCTTCCTTTATCCTGAGGAAAAACTGGGCGAAATAGAAAAATGCCTTGTGGGAGTAAGCATAAACTGCGACAAAAATTCGCTTTCCATGGCAATATCAAAGGCAGTTAAGGAAAACGGCATAGATATGATAGGCATAGACCCTGAATCAATTTCTGAAACTGTAATTGAGGCGATAAAAAATGGAATGGAGAGTTATAGGCCTTCAAATTAACAGCGCTTTCCGCAACATGGCTATAGACGAAGCCATACTTGAATCAATGCGCTACGGGAGGTCAAAGCCTACTATACGCTTTTATACATGGAAGCCTAGTGCGGTTTCAATAGGCTGCTTCCAAAGCATGCGTGACGAGGTAAATCTGGCCGCATGCAGGCAGCTTGGCATAGACTTCGTCAGAAGGATAACCGGAGGCGGCGCCGTATACCACGATGAAAATGGCGAGATAACTTACAGCGTGATAGCACCTGAATCCATATTGCAAAAGGGAATCAGGGATTCCTACAGGCAAATCTGCGGCTGGGTCATAGATGGGCTCGCAGCTGTTGGAATAAAGGCCGAGTTTGCCCCTATTAATGACATAACTGTAAATGGCAAAAAAATATCCGGCAATGCGCAGACAAGGAGGCATGGGATTGTACTGCAGCATGGTACCGTAATATATAAACTCAACTTGCCAACAATGTTCAGCGTTCTCAATGTAAGCAAGGAGAAGATCTCGGACAAGATGATAAAAAGTGCTGAGGATAGGGTAACAAGCGTGCTTAACCATGTAAATATATCGCGCGAAGATCTGTACGCTGCACTTCTAAAAGGATTCACGAAAAACAAGGACTTTGAATTCGCAAAGCTTGGCGAGGGCGAGGAAAGCCGTGCAAATGGGCTGGCAGCCAACTATCAGAGTGACCAGTGGAACTTAAGCAGGTAAGCTGCGGCTCCTTACCACGGAGCTTATGAAAAGCTCCCCAGCCCTGTAAGAGCTTCTTACAAAAGGTCCTGAAGCCGCGTAAATAAATCCTCTCCTGGCAGCTTCCTGCCTGAAAAACTCGAACTTTTCTGGACTGACATATTCTTTGACCTCTATATGCCTTTGGCTTGGCCTGAGGTATTGGCCTATTGCAATGAAATCAACCCCAGCTGCCCTAAGGTCATCCATTGTAGATAAAACCTCTCCTTCGCTTTCTCCTATTCCAAGCATTATTGCAGACTTTGTGTATAACTTTTTGTTTATTGATTTGATATCTGCAAGTACCTTGAGAGACTGGTCGTATTCGGCCCTCCTATCCCTGACATAAGGGCTAAGCCTCCTTACAGTTTCAATGTTATGGCCTACAACGTCGGGCTCTGCATCTGCAATGGCCTTAAGACATTCGATTTCACCTTTAAAGTCAGGTATCAAAACCTCAACTATCGTGTTAGGACATTCCTTCTTTATCTCTGATACGCATCTTGCAAAATGCCCTGCCCCCTGGTCCTCAAGGTCGTCTCTGCATACCGAGGTCACAACAACGTATTCAAGTCCCCATTCCTTAACCGCTTTTGCAAGTTTGTACGGCTCGGACCTGTCTACCTGGAGTCCGTTTGCACTTTTGCTTACTGCACAAAACCTGCATCCCCTAGTGCACAGGTCTCCCAATACCATGAAAGTGGCAGTGCCGCCACTCCAACACTCGGTTATGTTTGGGCAATGCGCCTCCACGCAGACTGTATGCAATCCATAATTTGCAATCGACTTCTTTATGTCTCTGTACTTCTCAGTAGAGGCAGGCTTTATTACAAGCCATTCTGGCAGCAACGTATCACACAGATACCTGCAAATGCAGATATAAAAAGCTATTATATCTGCTTAAGCACATCGTATATGGTTACTATGCCAATTGCCTTATCCTTCTCAACTACCAAAACAGCGTCCCATGCCTCGAGTATCTTCTTTATCTTGCCAAGCTCGGTAAGCCTGCCTACCCTGGGCAACTCCTCGTCCACCACATTTGAGACCTGCAGCCTGTCTATCATCTGCGGCGATTCTGTTGCAACTTTCATGAGGGCTTTTCGCGAGACCGCTCCATATATCCTCATGTCCTTTCCTATTACGGGCAATTGCGGAAAGTCATAGTCTTGTATAAGCCTTATTGCCTGCCTGACATGGTCCTCAGGCCTTGCGTAGACTATCCGCTTTTGCATTATTTGTTCAGCGGTTTTGACTAGTGCCCTGCTTTTCGAGTCTATTGAAGTCAGCCTGTCAAGTGTGCTTAAAACCCTGTATACTGTCTCATAGCTTGGATTCAATTTGTGTATGTCGCTTTCAAGCCTTGCTACAGCACTCTGGCTGATCCTCACATATCTCGCCAGCCTTTCCTGGCTTATTCCTAGCGCATTCCTCTTGCTTTTTATAAGATGCGATACCTCATCCAGGCTCTCCATACAATCCAATTACTATTAGTAATTTTTATTACATCGATAATTATTTATAGATATACTCTTCCAATTTATCATATACGATTGCTTGTGTGGTTAAATGAGAAACATATCTATAGAAAGGTTAGATTTGAAGCCAGTCAGCGAACAGGCTACAGAATATGTTGAAAGGAAGGGCGTAGGCCACCCTGATAGCCTTATAGACGGCATAGTCGATGAAACCAGCCATGCACTCTGCCGAGAATACATAAATTCAACTGGAACCATACTGCACCACAATGTCGATAAGGGATTGATTATAGGCGGCACAGCGAAGGTTACATACGGAAGCGGCAAGATAACCAAGAAGATAGAAGTAATAGTAACCGGACGGGCCACAAGCAAATTTAGCGGCAAGTCAATAGACGTCAACCAAATAGCAGAAGATGTTACTAGAAAATATCTGAAAGATAATACCAGGTTCCTAGACCTCGATGAAGAGGTTGTCATAAGATCAAAGATAGCAAAAGGCAGCGAAGACCTTACACACATATTTTCAAGGAAATCAGAGGTGCCTCTAGCAAATGACACCTCATTCGGAATAGGGTTCGCCCCATTCTCCGATGTCGAAAGGCTCGTTCTTGAGACCGAACACTACCTAAACGGGAAGGAATACAAAGCTTCGTTTCCGGCAGTCGGTGAAGACATAAAAGTCATGGGCTGCAGAAACGGCGACAGGATAACGCTGACAGTGGCAATAGCTTTTGTTGCCCAGTTTGTTAACAGCAAGGAGGAATATTACAGCATGAAGGAGAGGGTTACAAAGGACATCCTACGGTTTGCCTCAAGAATAACAAAGAAAGAGGTTGTAGTTGAAGTAAATACTGGGGACGACGCCGAAGGCATTGCTCCTTACCTTACAAAGTCAGGGCTTAGCTGTGAAAACGGTGACGATGGTTCAGTAGGGCGTGGAAATAGGGTAAACGGGCTAATTACTCCGTTCAGGCACATGAGCCTTGAGGCGGCAGCCGGTAAGAACCCTATAAACCATATAGGTAAAATATACAATTTGCTTGCAACCCAGCTTGCAGATGACATAGTAAAGCAGTACCCGCAGATAAAGGAATGCGACATAGCTGCACTTTCTCAGATAGGCAAGAGAATAGACCAGCCTTTGAACCTCAACATCAACCTTATACTTGAGAATGGCGCCAACTTCGACAACATAAGAAGCAAGGTCAACTATATAGCTGACGGATGGCTTGACAGGATAGGCGAATTTACAACCCAAATTGCCCTTGGAAAGTATAAAACATTCTAAAAACTTAGCAAAAGAGCAGGCAGGTTACCAAGCAAAAGCGCAAACTCTGCGCATCATGCTGCAAGGAGGGTTATGGACACTTAAGGCTGAAAACTGCAAAAGCGCTAATTTATTTTATCAGCCTTAAGACAGAGTCATTTCTATCTGCACCGTATCAGGAACTGTTATTCTCATTACCTGCCTTAATGCCTGCTCGCTTCCATCTATCTCTACAAGCCATTTATGTATCCTGATCTCCCAGTGCTCGTAGGTGTGTGATCCGTCCCCGCACGGTGTTTTTCTGGTAGATATCTTAAGAATCTTGGTCGGAAGTGGAATAGGGCCTTTGAACTTTATACCTGCAGATTTAGCTATCTCTATTATCTGCTTCCCAATCCTTACTACGTCATCCTTATTCCTGCTTATAAGCTTGATGCGCGTAGTAGGCATTCAATCCCTCATGCGGCTTTCTTGACATCAAGTACTACTCCTGCAGCAACTGTTTGGCCCATATCCCTTATAGCGAAACGGCCAAGTTGAGGGAATTCCTGGAACTTCTCAACACAGATAGGCTTTGAAGGTTTTATTTTTACTACTGCCACGTCCCCGTTCTTTATGAATTCCGGATTCTTTTGGACAACCTGGCCAGTCTTAGGGTCTTTCTTTTCAGCTATCTCTACTATAGTGCATGCTATCTGCATTGTGTGTATATGGAATACAGGTGTATAGCCAGGGGCTATTGCTGTAGGATGGTTAATTACAACTATCTGTGCAGTGAATTCCGAAGCTACTGTAGGCGGGTTGCTTACCGGTCCTACCACATCGCCTCTCTTAATATCTTTCTTGTCGACACCCTTTATATTGAAGCCCACATTGTCTCCAGGCTCAGCTTTCTGTAGCTGTTGGTGGTGCATCTCAATGCTTCTTACCTCTGTCTTGGCGCCGCTTGGCATTATTATAATTTGGTCACCTGGCTTCATCACGCCCGTCTCAACTCTGCCTACAGGAACCGTTCCAAATCCGGCTATGCTGTATACGTCCTGCACCGGCAGCCTTAGCGGCTTTTCAATAGGCTTTGTAGGTACTGTAAGTGTATCCAGCGAACCCAAAAGCGTAGGCCCTGAATACCAAGGCATCTTTTCTGATTTTGTAGCAACGTTAGAGCCCTCTAAAGCTGAGTAAGGTATAAAGGTTACCTTTGTTATATCGTAGCCTACTGTCTTTAGCAGATCGCTTACCTTTTGCTTTACGTCATTGAATTTTGCCTGGTCGAAGCTTGCCGCATCCATCTTATTTATTCCTACTATGAGCTGCTGTATACCAAGGACCTTGGCCAAATAAGCATGTTCTCTTGTCTGTGACTGTATGCCGTCAGGGCATGACACTACTAGAACAGCAGCATCTGCCTGGCTTGCTCCGGTGATCATGTTTTTTACGAAGTCCCTGTGCCCAGGAGCATCAATAATAGTAAAGTAATACTTTTGTGTCTGGAAATCCCTATGCATTATGTCTATTGTGATACCACGTTCACGCTCCTCCTTAAGCTGATCCATAACGAAGGCAAACTCGAATGTAGGCCTGTTGTACTTAACCACCTCCTCCTTAAGCTTCTTTAGATCCTGCTCTGTTACCGCCTTTGTCTCATAAAGGAGCCTTCCAACTGTGGTTGACTTTCCGTGGTCTATATGACCTATGAAAATCAAATTCAAGTGCTGTTTTTCTGCCATTTATTTCACCAATATCTTTTAGCGTTAAGCGTTTGACATTTGACGTCAGAATATACCCAAAAGGGCATAGATTAAGGCTTTGTTGCTAATGTGATAACGATATACCTATCAATGTATTTAAACCTTTGCCTTGCGAGGACCAGCGCCTTGGCCAATAAATGCATTTACGACGCATCTAGAATAAGCTTAGAATAGTGCTAGTTTGCTTATGCCTGCAAAATGCTTCTTGTTGTTCGTATAGAGTTTTGCGTTGTTGTTTATTGCGATGGCCGCAATCATAGCATCCGTTCTTGCCAGTTT
>JAVZPV010000013.1:0-14201 GCA_038881385.1 Candidatus Micrarchaeaceae archaeon
CACCCGATGGCTGGTATATCAGACCCAAAACAACCATTACAGAGCGCTTATAGGCTTCCTTATACGACTTTATCTCCTTCCCTATTTTTATTTGGTCGCTCCAATAACTTGCTGTCTTTTCAAGGGCCTCTTCAGGAGTCGGATATACGAATGACTTGTTGCTGAAAAGCCCGTACCTCAGGTCCTTCGAATAAAGTGCAAAGATAGTGCCTTTGCCTGGCTCAAAACGCAATATTCCCCTTTCCAATATTTTGTATTTGCCGTTTATTAGTACCTCAAAGCCCTCCTGCGCCGAGGTATTCCTGAAAATAAGGCCGTTCTCTAGGTACTCTATGCTGGGGTTTATCATGCCGTATCTGAAAACCGGATTTATCTCTGCTACAAAAGTGATAGTTGAGTCGTATTTGCGCACTATCGCCGGCAGGCCTATTGGCAGCGCGTCCTCCACCTCGAGCCTTCCGTCTGCGCCTGTAAATTTGTTTTGAATCACTAAAGTATCGCCCAGGTATTTTGTATCGAGCTTGTAGGCCTTTGATTCTGGCCTTATGCAAAAGCTGCCTCCTGACTTGTCGTCAAGCAGCTTCGAAAATATCGACATTGAATCAAATGTAGGGCATGGAAACCAGTCTATGCTCCCTGCAGATTCTATCGCAGAGGTAAGCCCGTTTGATAGGAATGCCCATTTCCGGCCAGAATTTTCGGACATAAAATCCCTCTATAGAGATGTTGCAGCTAGTATTTCGTTTAGCCTTGAAAGCAGCAATTCGGCCATAGGCATACGCTTTTTTGCAATAATGTCTTTGAGTATTGCGGATGCCTTTGCAGTATTCGTCCTAGCGATCGACTTTGCAAGGTAGTAACGCGAGTTAGGTTCCCCCGCGTCAAGAACCGGCTTGAGCGCCTTCTCGGCCCCTATCGATCCGGTATCCACAAGATAAACCATTCTAGCGTAGTTCGACACCGCAGTTGGCGCCTGCCACAGCTTCTCGAGGAAGGCATGCGCTTTTGCGTGCCTCTTAAGCTTCATTTCTGAGATAAACCCGAGGTATGGATAGAGCCAGCCGCCGCTGTTTGTTTTGCTAACTAGATAAACTACGTTAAATAGCATCTCCTTGGCTTTGGAAAGAAGGTGCATTGAGTTGTTTGGATTCCTGTTGTACTCATCATTGCGCTTGTCCGCGTTTGAGTACATAAATCCTGAAAGAGAGTAATTCACATCTGCATAAGTGTAATTGGACAATGCAAGGTATATGTTTCCGGCGCCGTATAGGCTTATAGGGTCAGTTGAAGAGTCTAAAGGAGCGAGCGCCTGCGCTGCAGCAATCAGATCGCCTTTAGAGAGCGAGAGCATTGCGGAACTTAGTGCGTCCTTTTCAGATTTAACTGAATTGCCAACCTGCGCTTCGCCTACAAACATTTCACAGAACTGGCAAAATGCATATCTTACCGAAGAGGCATCCAGGGTAGAAGTGCAGGCCGGGCACATCGGTTCAGGATTTTCGATATTGGCTGTGCTGCCTTCCTCTTTTTTGTCTATTTTTTGGGTTGCCTCGTTAGGAGCCGCCCTTGCTTTTACTTGTTCGCCAGAAGAAGTGGTTTCCATGCTTTCTGCCAATTCCTCCGGGCTATTGTAATTCTGGCTGCTCTTGCGCAGAGGCGCTTTTGCAAGTGAAGCTGGCCTTCCATTTTGTGCCGGTTTTGGCCGGATTTGCGCCTGAAATGCCATCGGATTGCCTGGCTCCCCATTTTCCATCGTATCATTCTGGCTTTTATTCACTTTGTGATTATGCCATTTTGAATGTGACGTCATCTCCCAACTGAAGGTTGGGAGCTTCCAGGATGGCTTGATTGGTCGTCATGATGCCACCCATATATTTCCTGCTTCTTCGGCAAGAGCCTCCCTTGCTGTCTAATTTTGCCTTCTGATCCATTGAAGGATATGCACGGTATTTATACGCAGTTTTTATGAAGACCATGGTTGTAGTTTTATTCATCTCAAAATTTATATGCATTTCTGCGGTTCGCTCCCATCCCCTATCTGAAGGATATGGGTTTTCCCGCTCACTTTTATAAACGCAACTATGCTGTTTGCTCGCCGCCGATAGCGTTGCGGCTTAGCATATTAGCTGGTTGCTGTTTATTCGGCCATTTTGAGGGCGTTCATGTCTTCTCGAGCACCAGGAAAAGGTGCATGCTGTCGAAAGGTTCGAGTTCGGTTGACTCTATGACATTGAAGGTTCCTGATACCTTTTTGATAAATTCACTGAAAACCTGCTTTGGCTGCTTTGAAATGTCTATGCTCTGTGACTTTACAGCTACGTATGCAAACCCGCCGCGCCTTAGGAGCTGCGCGTTTTTTATGAGTATATCAGCCTGGTCAGGTGCAGCTATGTCCTGGTATATCACGTCTACTTTTCCCACATCGCCGCTGTAAGCGGCAATGTTCCTGGCATCGTTGAGAATAGGTATAATGTTCTCGCGGGACTCGCACACCTTAAGCAAATCTCTCATGCTCCTTTCTGAGATTTCTACAGCGTATACGATTCCTTCCCTGCCTACTATGTCGCTTATGTGACTTACAGTAGTGCCTGTTGCTGCACCAAGGTAAAGAACCTTTGAACCTTTTGCAATTTCAAGGCGTTTTATGCCTTTAAGTATTGCTGCGGCTAGCTTGCTTCTATATGGATTCCATGACCTGTACTCTGTGCCTTTATATTCAATTAACTCTTCTCCATACACTTTTGTGCTTTTGGCTATGCTTGCCGTTGCAAGCTTGTCTCCTATCTTGAATACGCCGTCAAAAAGAACACTCATTGTTGTCATAGCAACTAATTTATATTGAATATCTGTATTTATAGCGGTTGCGATGTCAGTTCCCTATCTCGACAGATTAATAGTAGAGGTTCTTAGCGCGAGTCGCGAGTCTTCTGGACTTGGCGACCTGCTTGCTAAATCAGGCCAATACCTTAAATACGCCTTTGGCGCCGACGAGGTTTTTGCGCGCGAGACGCTCACGAGAAAGTCGCAGACCCAAAATAGCCAGGCAGATGAAGCGGTTCTCAATACAGGCAAACCTTACATAGACAACAGGCTGAGCGAGTACTCGGCCTTTCCTGAGCTTATAGAATATTACAAAGCAGGCTTTAGAAGCTGCGCTATGCTGCCAATTTCAGCAGATGGCAGAAACCTTGGCCTATTGGTATTCCTTTCAAGGCTGGAGGACAAGTTTGACGAGCAGGTGCAGGAGTCTCTATACATAATGGGCAGCCTGATAGGCACCGAGGCTTATATGAAGCTGGAGAGGGAGAAGAGCCTAAGCGTGGCGCGGTATTTCGATGCTGCATTCAACAGCATAATGCCGCAGGCGCTCATTGACCAGTCCGGAATGGTGGTCAAGGCTAACAAAAGCATGTTAAACCTGGCAGGGATAGCCGCAAAGGATGTTCAGGGGAAAAAGATAGGCGAGTTTTTTGCTATAGATGACGTTGGTGTGGCGGAACTAATAAGGGGCAGGTCTGTAGAGGCAAGGGGAATATTGCAGCCTGAACGGAGATTTCTTATAACAGCCAACAAAATAAGCGAAAAGCTGACGCACACCTTAATACAGGACTATACCGAAATCGCGGAGCTGAGGGAAAAGGCCAGGCTCTTCGACTACGCCGGGGAGGTCTATATGCTTGCTGACAACGATTCGAGGGTCTTTTGGATCAGTGGCAATGCTGAGAGGGCCATGAAGATAAATGCGGCGGCTTTTTCTGGAGTCAGGCTTGCAGATGTGGTTGCGAATTTTTCAGACCTGAAAAAAATGGCTGACAATGGCATGGCTGCGGGCCAGGTTAAAATTAACCTTGGCAACGACCTTCTGGTAGACGCAAGGATGACATTGGTAAAGAGGGACTATGGCTATTCCTGCATATTGGTCAACGACTACGAAAAGAAGGTAGCGGCGGCGAAGCGCCTCACGGAAGACTTTCTGCAGGTTTCAGGCGACATTGTAATCAAGCTGGACCAGCTTGGTTCGATAACAACGCTGAACAGAGCTGCAGAAAAGATGCTCAGGTACAAAAACAGCGACGTGCTAAGCGTGCCTATATCGAGTTTGTGCGCAGACTCGGAAAGCCAGGCAAGGATAGGTGAAGCGCTTCCCAGGGCGAGGAAGAGCGGGTTGGTTACCGGCCTATTCCTAAACATAAGGGCAAGGGCAGGGGAAGCCCAGGTGATACCGGTTGATGCAAGCATATTGAGCATGACTGATGATATGGGGGCGCACATAGGATACCTGCTGGCTGGCAAGGAGCTGCTTACCAAGATGCTTAGGGAGCAGTATAAAGAAATAGCAGACGATGCAAGGAGGAAGCTTACGAAGGAAACGGCCGAGAGCGACTTGAAAACCCAGTTTATATACAACATTTCGCATGACCTCAAGACCCCTCTTACAAGCATACAGGGTTACTCTAAACTGCTGCTTATGGGCGAGCTTGGGCAGATAAATGAGGAGCAAAGGAGTTCGCTTGAAACGATATCTGCGGAGGCGGAGAGGCTCAAGCAGCTGATAATGCAGATACTTGACGTTGCAAAGCTAGAATCGAAAAAGGTTAAGCTTGACATACAAAAAGTAAACTTCAGGGACCTTGCGGAGAACCCGAGCATAAAAGCGCTTGCTGAGAGGGCAAAGGCACAGGGCATAGAGTTCGCTTTCAACGTCGATTACAATGTACCTGAAATAAATGCAGACCCGAACAGGCTGATCCAGGTCTTTGTAAACCTGATAGACAACGCGCTAAAGTTTACAGAGCGCGGCAGCATACGCGTAAATGTGATTAGGAAAGGTAGAAACGTAAAAGTTGACGTTACTGATACCGGAGTAGGCATAAGGAAGGAGGACCTGCCTAAGGTTTTCAAGAAGTTTTATCAGGTGTCCAGGAAGGACCTCACTATGCAGCCCAGGGCAGGCACGGGGCTGGGCCTTTCTATAGTAAGGGAGATAGTCAACATGCACGGGGGCAGGGTAAAGGTCAATTCAGAAGGGCAGGGTAAAGGCAGCACCTTCTGGTTTACCATACCTATTGAGCAGAAGAAAAAGAGGAAGCAGCAGGAGGAGCAGCAACAGCAACAGGCGCAGGACGGCCAGCAGGCGGCGCCATAGACTGCTGGAGGCCGCGTTAATCACGGCTTGTGGCCGGAAGCGCGGCTTCAAGCTCTTCTTTTGCCGTTTCAAGGAGCTTT
Organism: Candidatus Micrarchaeaceae archaeon; assembly: GCA_038881385.1. Classification (GTDB taxonomy): domain Archaea; phylum Micrarchaeota; class Micrarchaeia; order Micrarchaeales; family CABMGC01; genus JAKAVK01. Next base: position 5,227 of record JAVZPV010000013.1, read on the forward strand.
TCCGCATCTGCCGTTGTTTTTGCCTCGACCCTGCACCTGATCATAGGCGTAGTGTTTGAAACGCGGAGGAGGTACCATCCCAGCGGCGTCCTTACCTTTATGCCTTCAAAAGTGCTTACCTGGGCGCTGGAGCCTTTAAGTCGTTCCGTTATCCTGTCCATTACCTGCTGCTTGGCATTGTCGTCTATCCTGAATTCAAAGGACATATTCTCATAATGCGGAAGCGCGTCGAGAAGCTTTGAAAGCTTCTTTCCAGACTTTGAAAGCATCTCGGAAACCTTCAGTGCGGCAAACAGGCCGTCGTCTCCGCCGTAGGTCTCCTTGAAGTACATGTGCCCGGAAATTTCGCCGCCGAATCTGCACCCTTCTTTCTTCATGCTTTCCTTCATGTACGAATGCCCGACTTTTGTAAGAACAGGTATGCCTCTTTTTTCATTGATCATGTCCTCGACGGCGCTTGAGCATGAAACCTCATATGCTACTTTCTCCCCCTCCTTAAGGCATTCCTTAACTAGCAAGGCGAGCATTATGTCTCCGCCTACCACTTTGCAGGAATCTGTAACGAATAGGACCCGGTCGCCGTCGCCGTCGAAGGCAACGCCCAGGTCCAGGCTATTGCCCTTTACAAGCCTTACAAGTTCCTTTATGCTTGCTTCCGTTGGCTCAGGTGACCTCGACGGAAATGATCCATCAGGGGCGTCATTTATAGAGTACACCTGTGCGCCCTTTTTCATAAAAAGGCTCGAGGCAATTGCTGAATAGGCGCCGTTGCCTGGATCTATTCCTATGCGGAGCCCTTTGAGCGCGCCTATGCTCTTCCCCAGGAAGTCCAGGTACGTAGAGGTTATGACGCTGCTTTTATCTTCGAACTTTCCCTGATTTCCGCTTTTGAACCTGTTTTTCTTTACCATCTCACGTATAATTTCAAGGCCCGAGCCTAGGCCTATGACGTGCGCATTCTCTCGGCAGACTTTGAAGCCGTTCCACTCCGGCGGGTTGTGGCTTGCGCTTACCGTTATGCCGCCGTCAAGCTTGTAGTGGGAAATGGCGAAGTAGAGAAGCGGTGATGGTATCACTCCTGCATAAACTATGTGCATGTCTGCACTTAGCAGACCTTTAATCAGGCTTTCTGAAAGCGACGGGCTGCTAAGCCTTACGTCTCGGCCTACCAGCACTGACTTGCCTTTGCCTATATAGCTGCCGAAGGCCTTTCCTATTCTCTCGGCCAGTTGCTCGTTTATGTCATTAGGGTATATTCCGCGTATGTCGTATGACCTGAATATGCTCTCGTTTATTTCCATTCAGCAGTCACTTTTTGGCTGTTGTGCCAATAAAAAGTCTGGCAAAGGCAACCTATAAAACTGTTGCATTAATGTAGCATTGAGCAGATTATAATTCTTAGCATGATTATATAGCACATATGCTGGATGAGAAAGGCATACCTTTTGTAAAGGGGCTTATTGCAAACTATTACAAAAACTTCGGGCCTGCAGGGCCGGACATGGTTAGCCAGCGTGAGTTCGGAGTTGGGACTTTTGAAAGAAAAATAGCTTTCAGGCACCTGTCCTTTGCAGGCCCGGAGCAGCTTAGGCGCTACCTTGCCAGCGAGGCTCCGGCTTTTGTGTCATATTCAGCTTCGTATTACAGGTCGCCTGCCGCGCGGCCGATGGAGGCTAAGGGTTGGCTTGGAGCCGAGATTGTATTTGACCTTGACGTTACGGACATGAACCTGCAGTGCCAAAAGCTGCACGGCAAATCTTGGATATGCAGCGGCTGTTTCGACGCAGTAAAAGCCGAAACTACCAAGCTCATAGAGCAGTTCCTTGTTCCTGACTTCGGATTTTCAGAGCGTGAGATAAGCATAAATTTCAGCGGCAACCGCGGATATCACGTACACGTCAACAACGAGGCTGTTAGGTCGCTCGACTCTGCAGCTAGAAAAGAGATAACAGACTATATTGCAGGCATAGGCATAGAAATGCAGGAATTTTTTCCGACTTTAGGGATTAGGGGCAAGCCGTTAACAGGGCCCAAGCCCACAGAAGGCGGATGGGGGGGCAAACTGGCAAGGCACTTTCTCAAGCTGATGGAAAGCGGGCCAGAGGCAATGGTCAGTGAAGGAATTGACAGGCCTACCGCAAATATGATGTATAAGAAGAGGGCTCTTGTGCAGCTCGGAATAAACAGCGGCAACTGGGATATGGTATACATAAAGAACAAAGCTGAATTTTGGAGGCGCGTGCTTGAGAACCTTACGGTCAAACAGAGCGATAGAATAGACAGAAACGTTACAAATGACACATCGCATCTTATCAGGCTGCCTGACACAATACACGGCGAAACAGGGCTTGTAGCAAAGACTGTAGGCTCCCTATCTGAACTGGAAAGGTTTGAGCCTACAAAGGACGCAATAGCGTTCAGGAAGGGAGAAACCAAAATAAGCGCCAACACTGACTTTGAGCTCTACATGAACGGAATGAGATTCGGGCCTTACGGAGGAAATATAAGAGTCCCGATTTATGTTGCAGTCTATTTGTACCTGAAAGGCTATGCAAAAATGCTTGAGATTCAGTGAGCATGAAAAGGCGCAGTGTATTTCAGGCTAAGTTGCATGTATACGTACTTTTCAAATGCAATGGAAGATAAGGTAATTAATAAAAAGGTATTGCAACATATTATCTATTATCATCTGAAATATACTTCTTCTTAGCTCTAAGAGGATTTGCACAAGGTATGAAGAATGGGACTGTACCAGCACATAGACAAGACCTTCCAGGAAGAGTATAAGGAAAGGGGAGAAGCTCTAAAAGGCAGGCTAATACAATGGAGAAAAGAGCCTGTAGTAAATAGGGTTGCAAAGCCTACGAATATAGCAAGAGCAAGAAAGCTGGGTTACAAGGCAAAGGATGGAGTAATTGTAGTGCGCGTAAGAGTTGAGCGTGGGCTCAGGAAGAGGAGAAAGATGCGCGGAGGCAGGAAGCCCTCAAAGAGCGGGAGATTTTTTGCATATAGGAAATCACTGCAGTCGATGGCTGAGGAAAGGGCGACAAGAAAATTCTCAAATTGCGAAGTGGTAAATTCTTATTACGTGGGCGAAGACGGATCCTACAAGTTCTTTGAAGCAATACTTATTGATAGGTCGCATCCTGCCATAGCAAGCGATGCATACTATTCTGACATTCTGCGGAACAGGGGCCGCGTCTACAGAGGCCTGACTAGCTCAGGCGTGAAGCACAGGGGCATGCGCATGAAGGGCTTTGGAACCATAAGGAATAGGCCTAGCGTTAGGGCGAGCCAGCGCGGAATACTGAGAGTCTGATCTGATGCACAAGGCCTTGCTTAGGATACAGATGGAAAGGGACGCAAAGGATTACCTTGGCGTAATAGACACAACGCTGAATTACAAGAGTGGCAAGGTTGAGATTTCAGGAAAAGGAAAGGTAATAACGGTGAGGGCCAGCGCCCAGGACGCCAAGTCCCTGCTAGCTTCAATAAACGGGGCTCTGAAGCAGATGAGGGTTGTCAGCAATATAGACAGCGAGCTGGAATGGCCGAATTAATGGCAGTGGCCGCCGCATTTATGGCTGCCTGATCAGATTTTTTAGTATTGCCATTTTTATTGCGGCTTTTTGCCTGCTGTTAAGAATTGCTCCGCTGAAGTCCGCAAGGTGGAGATTTCTTGTGTATTCAAGGTTCTTGGCCTTGCGCAAATCCGTACCTGAAAATTTCGCATATGCTATGTTTGCGAAGAAAAAATCCATGCCTTCAGATGATTTGAGGTTGGTGAATTCTGCGCCTTCTGCGTCGGCATATTTTAAGCCCACGCCCTTCATGCTAGAGCTCTCAAAGTTGACTTTGAATATGCTAGTGCTTCTGCCATTGAATGTTGCGTAGGATAAGTTGCAGCTTACGAATTCGGAATAACTGAAACAGGCATTGTCAAAAACGCCGTGTTGAATGTCGCATTGGTAAAAAGAGAGGTTGTCCATTATGCTTTTTTTACCGTTGAATGTTGCCGGATACAAAATATATATTTGGCCTTCTCTGGTTTTCTGCTTTATTATCCTGTCCCTTATGTATCTGCCTATGAAAAGGCACTCGTTGGGATTTGAAAAAGTCCTTGAAGACTTTGCATCTAGTATAGTAAAAGGCGTAAGTATCTTTAAGCTCAGATCCTGATCTACTTCTTTGACCGCTATTTTTACAATTGCCATTAATTATTACCATAAAATACTTTTTTTGGTTATTTTTATACTTTTCCATGCTCGCTTTCTCTCAGGCCTTCTTGGAATGGCATACTGCCGCATTCAAATTGCCCGGTTTATAACTGCCATAGCGGTGTAATAAGGCTTATAAATATGTTATGAGAAGAATAGCTTACAGCTAATTGTTATCTTCTAGGTGAATCCAGAGGTAACTTTCTGTAGGCTATTGATATGGTCACCATGAGGAAAGGCTCCCTCGCCTTTTGGCCCCACAGGAGAGCCAAGAAACAGATGCCAAGAATTAGGTCCTGGCCAAGCGTAGCTAAGCCGTGCTTTTTGGGCTTTATCGGGGTAAAGGCAGGCATGACCCACGTAGCCATGATAGACGATTCGGATTCGCCTGCAAAAGGGACCGAGGTCTCACGCGCAGTCACAGTAATAGAAATGCCTAAAGTATACATGTATGGGGTGCGCGGTTACAGGACAAAATATCTTTACAGCCAGCCCGCTGAAGAGGCCTATGATAAAAGCCTGGCAAAGCGCGTTGGCATCAACTCTACAAAGAACGAGTTTGCAGCCTTCAAGTCCAAGGCTGGCGAATTCGAGGACATTCGCGCGCTTCTTTTTGCTGACTACAGCAACCTTGGTTTTGGAAACAAGAGCATAATGAGGTTTGAGATGCCTGTAGGCGGCAGAAGCGTGGATGAAAAGGTTGCATTCATAGAAAAATGGATTGGAAAGGAAGTCAAGGTAAGCGATGTCCTTAGCGTCGGCGAGTATATAGACGTCACTTCCATATCTAAAGGCAAAGGATGGGCGGGCGTCATAAAAAGGTTCGGCGTATCGAGGCAGTACAGAAAGGCTACTGGGAAGGTCAGACACCTTGGGGTCCTGGGGGCATGGCATCCGGCAAAGGTTCTGTACACTGTTCCGCACTCAGGGCACATGGGTTATAATTACAGGACTGAATTGAATAAGAGGATACTTAAGATAGGAACTGCGGCAGACTCTGCTTCAGTAAACGTGAAGGGCGGCTTCACGAACTTCGGGGTAGTAAAGAACGATTACATAGTGGTGGACGGTTCTGTTCCTGGACCGGCAAAAAGGATGCTTAGAATAAGGAAGGCCCTGAGGAGCAGGGAGAAGCCAAAGGCCCCTCAGATTAACTACATTTCGATCGCGTCTAAGCAAGGTGCATGAACGTGGATGTTGCTCTGTATAATTTGGAAGGCAAAAGCGCGAAAAGCATTTCGCTTCCTGAGGTCTTCTCAGGCGAGTACAGGGCAGACCTTCTTAGGCGCGCGCTGCTTGCCGAGCAAAGCCTGAAGTATCAGCCTCAGGCGCATTCGGTCATGGCAGGCTTGAACACTACAGCTGTTTACGTTGGGCGATATGATGCAAACTGGAGGCGGGGCAGGCATATGGGCCAGGCAATCAGGCCAAGGCAAGCGCTGGGCGGTGGGGCACAGGGAGACGTAAGAAGGATTCCTTCTGCAACAAAAGGAAGGAGGGCTCACCCGCACAAACTTGAGAGGAAAATTGTAGAGCAGATAAACAGGAAGGAGTATATACTTGCGCTCCGGTCTGCAATAGCAGGCTGCTCTAAAGCTGAGATTGTAAAGGCCAATCACTCTTTCAATGGCTCTGTTCCGATAGTTGTAGAGGATGCAATAGAAAGCGTCACGAAGACTAAGGAGCTTGCAAATATACTTAATTCTCTTGGGCTGGGCCTTGAGCTTGAGCGCTCAAAGGGCAGTTCGAAGAGGAAGGGCATAAGGAGAAACTCTAAACAGAGGAGATTTAGGAAAAACATATTAATAATAGCGGCAAAATCTGAAAAGATAGCGAAGGCAGGGGGGAACATACCCGGGCTTGATGTGTGTGATGTAAAATCTATCACTGTGGAAAAACTTGCGCCAGGGGCAAACCCCAGAGTGACCATATGGAGCGAAAGCGCAACAAAGGCCATAGAGAATGCGCTTGAGGAATCTTCTGTAGGAATAAAGGCTTGATGAAATGAACGCATTGCTTTATCCGGTAGCTACTGAAAAAGTCCTTGGAGCGGTAGACAGGGACAATACAATAGTCTATGTTGTAGACATGCGCGCAGGCAAAAAACAGATAAAGGAAGAGTTCGAGAAGACTTTTGGAGTGAAGGTTGACAGGATCAATACCTCGGTAACCATAAAGAACACAAAGAAGGCTTACATAAAGATAAACAAGGCCGCAAAGGCAAGCGACATAGCAAGGAAATTGAAGCTGGTGTAGTCAGCATGGGAAAGATGATACGTTTACAGAGGAGGGGCAAAGGCAGCCATTCATTCACAACGCCGCCTAACACGTTCAAAGCAGACGTGGCTTTCGGAAAGCAGGTTGGCGAGGGAAAGGTTACTGGAGAGGTTATAGAGTTCATAGACGATCCTGGCCATTCTGCGCCGCTGATGCGCGTCAAATACGACGACCAAAGCGAGAATGTGCTTCTCGCACCAGAAGGCATAAAGCTGGGCGACAGGATAGAAGAGGGCAGTTCCGCCAGCGTCTCGCTCGGCAGCATTCTGCCGCTAAAAAGCATACCTGACGGAATGCTCGTTTACAACGTGGAGATGGCGCCAGGAGACGGTGGCAAGGTTGCCAGGGCCTCTGGAAGCTACGCGACGGTCCTTGCACACGTTGGTGACAGAGTGAACCTTATGCTTCCTTCAAAGAAAACGCTTTACATACAGGCTGAGTGCAGGGCCGAGATAGGCGCTGTTGCAGGGGGCGGAAAAGAAGCGCAGCCGATACTTAAGGCAGGAAAGCACCATTACATGATGCACGCTGTCAATGGCTATTGGCCGGGCCACCGCGGCGTAAAGTCTAACCCTGTTGACCATCCGTTCGGAGGGAAGCAGCACCACAAAGGCTTTTCCTCGATGGTTTCAAGGAATGCTCCCCCAGGGGCAAAGGTAGGGCATATAGCCGCAAGGAGGATAGGAAGGAGAAAGAGAGGATAACATGGCTAGAATATTTACATATAGGGGCAGGGATCCGGAGGCATACAAGAACATGCCTATGGACCAGTACCTTAAGCTCGTCAACTCAAGGGAGAGGCGCTCGATAAAGCGCATGGGCATACAGTTCAAGCAGCTTGTCGAGGCTGTAGAGAAGGCAAAGAAAAAAGGCGACAATTCGGTTATAAGGACGAGGGTAAGAAGCGCTGTAATACTGCCGTCATGGCTTGGAATGCGCTTCGCTGTGCATAACGGCAAGGAGTACAAGGAGATAGAGATAAGGCCTGAAATGCTAGGCCACAGGCTCGGCGAGTACTCTTTCACAACAAAGCATGTCCAGCACTCCGCTCCTGGAATACGCGCTACGCGCGGAAGCAAGTTCCTTGCGGTGAAGTGATATGATGAGATACTCATTCAACCAGAATACAGAGGGCATCGTGTTTGCACAGCGCTACGACATAAATGCAAGCTACAAAGATTTGGTTGCGATGTGCGACGCTGTAAGGTACCGCAAGGTTTCAGATGCACTTGATGTCATAGACAAAGTAATAGCGATGGAGATGCCTGTACCTTACAAGAGGTACTCAAAGCACATGGGCGCAAGACACGAACTCGGCGGAAGGAAAGGCGCATATCCAGTAAAGGCTGCGAAGGAGCTGAGGCTCGCGATACTTAATGCAGTCGGCAACGCAAAGAACAGGGGACTTGATGGCGAGGGCTTGGTAATCGTGCATTCCTCTGCGAACAAGACAAGAATAGAGAGGAGATACCCTTCCAAAGGCAGCATAAGCTGGGGCAGGGGCATGTACGGAAGAGGCGCGATAAACCACAGCGACATAGAGTACGCAAAGGTAGAGATAGGCATTGCCAACGGTGACGAAAAGGGCGTTACAAAAAACATGAAATATTTTATAAAGAAAAATGAAAAGAAAAATGGCAAAAAGTCGCGTGCTGATGCGGGGCAGAAGGCAAAGGAGAAGGCCAGAAAGCCGCAGCCGGCGCAGGCAGGGGCCGAAAAACAAAAAACTAGCGCGTGATTGATTGGTAGTAGAAAGAAAATTTGTGGATGACCTGATAATAAAGTACAGAATATCTAAATACTTGGAGAAGGAGCTCATGAGGGCGGGCTTTTCCAGAGTTGAGATACAGAAAACGCCAGTCATAACAAGGATAACGACCTATGTGACGAACCCTGGCAGAGTAATAGGCAGAGGCGGCGAGACTATCGATGCAATAACCGCGAGCATGAAGAAGAAGTTCAATATTGAAAACCCACAGATAAGCGTGGCCGAGGTGAAGAACCAAAGGCTTGAGCCTAGGCTGGTTGCCAGGTATATTGCAAACTCGCTTGAGCGGGGTATGAACGCAAGAAGACTGCTCCATTCGATGATAAAGGAGATAATGGATAATGGGGCCATGGGAGCAGAGATAGTTGCGACTGGTAAGCTTGCGGCAAAAGGCGCAAGGTCAAAGCAGATGAAGGTGAGGCTTGGATACCTTCCGAAGGCAGGAAATGTGACAAAGCTGGTTGACGAGGCCAAGGTTACTTCTTATCCGAAATATGGCGCAATAGGCATACAGGTAAGGATAGTGCAGCCTGGGACAGTGTTCCCGCACAGGAGCACGAAGAAGGTGGAGCTTCCAAAAAGCATTGCCGCCGCAGGAATCGGGATGAAGTAGGCGCAATACGGGCCTCTGATTAAATTTATATATCAGAATAGAGAAATGGTTATAACATGAAGATAAAGGAGCTTAGAGGCTTATCGACAGAGGCGCTTCA
>JAVZPV010000014.1:0-13949 GCA_038881385.1 Candidatus Micrarchaeaceae archaeon
CCATTCTGCACTGTGCGGTTGCCAAAGCTGGAAATTGGTATCCTGACTATAAGGTTAGGGTTAAAATTGCCGTATGCCTCGCTTGGCTGCAGCACTGCAGTCTTTGTCTGGTTGACATGCATGCCTATCACAGCCTGGCTAAATCCAGGTATCACTTCGTTGGAGCCTACTACAAAATGCAATGGAGCCTGGCCTAAGTTGGTGCTGAAAACCGTGCCGTTTGTAAACATGCCAGTATAGTATACGCTTATGTTGTCTCCATCGGCAACGGCAAGGCCCAGATTTGGTGGCATTACAAAGTATGCGATTGCAGCAATGGCTATTATGGCTGCCGCTATAACAGCAAGAAATTGCGGCTTAATTTTTTGCGGCATTTTTTGAGTTTTCATGATTATCCATTTACCAAAATCGGTTTTACTTACTGGTAGCTTTGCTGCCAAAGGGCGGCATTCTGCTCACGGCTTTTGCACAAACGCATACTCAGGCTCTATCCTTAATATGACACGGTTTCCGTGCTGCCTGTAGTTCTGGCCCGTGTACTTTCTTGAGAGCTTGTCTACATGCTCCTCCGCGCCCTCTTTTGTTATGCTCGTGACTTTGCCTCGCAGGTAAACCGCATCGTAAGGATCATTGCTGTCAAATATGCTTATCGCCACGCGCGGATCCCGCCTTACGTTTCTGGTCTTAACCCTGTCCTCTGTAGTGTTTATAAGCACTGTGTTGCCTTCCCTCTCCACCCACGTTACGCTTACCTGTGGCGATCCGTCCTCCATAAGTGTCGCAAGGACAACAAAATTTTTACCGTCTATCAATTTCTTTGCCTTTTCTGGAAGCTCCATTGTAACACTTTTGTTTTTTTAATCCTTAAAATATATCTTACTTTGCCTGCATCAAGTGAAATCAAATACCTGCTTTTCCTTGTACAACGCAGGCCCTTTGCCTGCCAATGCTTCTCGCTATTCCTGCTACGCTTGATTTGTGGCCGTTGCGCTGGGTTTTTATCTATGCTTTCAGTGAAATAATTTATGCCTGCTGAAACTATAGCTGAAATTACGCTTACCTTTTTCATAATGATGATAGCAACAGCGCAGCTTATTGCCCTCAAGCTGAAAATACCTTATACGCTTGTTCTGGTCTTCGTCGGAATAGGAGTCACTGCATTGTCAACTCTTGCCCTAAGCCCAGGAGTGATACAGCTCGCTGTAGGTAGCATACGCTCCCTGTACAGCCAGCTGGTCGGGACCGGCCTTTTTGTTGGCTTAGTAGTGCCTCCGCTGATATTTGAGGCGATGATACATATCAGGAGGAGAGAGCTCGTAGTGGTGTTCAGGCCTGCTCTTTTACTCGCAACTATAGGCGTTGTTGTATCCACCATTGTTGCTGGGGTCGTTGTCTGGAAAATAGCCAACCTTCCCTTATTCCCCTCGCTTCTTTTCGCATCTATAGTTGCACCTACAGATACAGTAACGGTGCTTCAGATATTCAGGCACATAAAGGTTCCGGCAAGGCTCTCAGCACTGATGGACATAGAAGCGGCTTTCAATGACGCAAGCGGAATAGTTCTCTTTACCATACTTCTCTCCACAGCAGGGCTTTTGCACTCCTTTTCCATATTAAACGGGATTGGGACCTTCGCGTACGACTTCATTGGCGGCGTTGCCGTTGGGCTTGCCATAGCAATTGCGTTTAAATGGATACATTCTAGGATAGATGACAGGCTTGCAAGCATAACGCTTACAATAGCTGGCGTTTACGGCTCTTATGTGATTGCATCAAGCATAGGCGCTTCGGGCCTTATTGCTGTAGCCATAGTAGGCCTCTATTTCGGAAACAGCACGATGAGGTTTGCTGTCTCAGAAAACGTGAAATCCTCTATTCTGTCTTTTTGGGAGATAGCTGCATTCATGGGTAACGCCGTTGCATTCATGCTTATAGGATTCGAGACCAACTTGGTCTTATTCTTTGAAGCGGCGCTAGTCATATTTGTGGCATACCTTGCTACAATAATAGCGCGCATAGCCACGGTTTACCCGATCTTTGGTGCATTGCGTAGGTTTGGGCAGGAGATTCCGTCGAAATGGAGCGCCATAGCCACAATGGGCGGCATCAGGGGCGCCTTATCCATAGCCTTGCTAGCGACGCTTGCAGGCTCAGGCATATTGGACCAGAACTCACTTGCAATTATAACCTCTATGGTTATAGGAGTAGTGTTTATCTCCATAATTGTACAGGTACCCCTGCTTTCGCGGCACACCTCGATGGTTTACGGAAAGGCCGGGCAAGTTTCCTAGGCAGCTACCGGCAATTGCGTTTTTGCTCTTGCATATTCCCGGCTTTGCTCAGGCCTTCCCGAACTTTTTGTTGTATTTTGCTATCGACTCTTCTATAATCTTCCGCGCGGCCTTTGCATCTTTCCATCCGAGTATCTTGGTTTCCTTGCCTTCCAGTTTCTTATAGGTTTCGAAGAAATTTGCTATCTCCTTAAGGGTGTGCTCCCTTACATCAGAGATGTCCTTTTGCTCCTTGTACCTTGGGTCCTTGTCTATTACGCATAGTATCTTCTCGTCCATCTCACCTGTATCCTCCATCATCAGCACGCCTATTACCCTTGCCTCAAGAAGCACACCAGGATAGGTGGGCTTTTCAAGCAGGACTATCGCATCTAGCGGATCGCCGTCATCTGACATTGTCTTAGGTATAAAACCATAGTCGCCAGGGTAGTACACTGCGGAGAATAAGACTCTGTCGAGCCTTATTAGATTCCTTTTCTTGTCGTACTCGTACTTGTTGCCGCTGCCTTTCGGTATCTCGACTATTATGTTTACAACCTCCGGTGCTTTGGGCCCGGTTTCTATTTCATGCCATAGATTCATAATTTCACCTTAATATGACAATTCAAGTGCTTCTAATTTCGCTTATTTTTGGCTTATTAATAGGAAAGCTGCTCAATTTTATATACCTTCTACATCCCATCCGCAAGCTTATTATGTAGACATTAAAAATGTTCTGTGCAATCTAGATAGTGGTGAAGGCATGGGCGAGCTTGGCATTATCAATAAAAAAATAGAGGGCTATCGCAAGGAAATGATAGAGACCATGGTAGAGATGATATCGATAAAGGCAGTAGCTCCTTCGAGCGGAGGCTTTGGGGAAGGAAAGCGCGCAGAGTTCCTTGAAAAAAAGCTGCGGTCATGGGGCTTTCAGGTTGGCAAATATATTTATAAGGACGAAACTGGAGCCCCAAGGCCAAATCTGGTAGCAAAATATGGCGAAGGAAAGAGGACTGTATGGATAGTTCCGCATATAGATACAGTGTCGGAAGGCGACGCGGCATTATGGAATACAGATCCGTTTAAGGCAACTGTCAAAGGCGGGAAGATATATGGCAGGGGAACCGTAGACGATGGACAGCCTGTGGTATCAAGCGTCTATGCGCTTAGGGCACTGAAAGAGTTAAACATAAAAACTAAGTACAGATTCGGCATTGCACTTGTATCTGACGAGGAAATGGGCAGCAAATACGGCATACAAAGCCTGCTTAAGGAGAAGATCTTCAGCAAAAACGACATGTTCATTGTGCCAGATTACGGAACCGAAAAGGGAGATGCGATAGAAGTTGCCGAGAAGAGCATAGTATGGCTGAAGGTAACAGTAAAAGGAAGGCAGGCGCATGCAAGCACCCCGGACAACGGAATTAATGCTTTTAGGTATATGATAAGGTTGTTAAATGAGCTTGATGCCAAGCTTCATGTGAAATATGGCAGGTCAAACAGCCTTTTCTCGCCACCTACATCAACATTCGAGATGACAAAGCATGAAAAGAACCTTGACAGCACCAATATAATACCTGGTATAGAGGTGGCATATATGGACTGCAGGATACTTCCGGAGTATGACAAAAACAAAGTTATAAAGTATATAAGGGGCGTGGCCAGGCGCCCTGAATTTAGGAAGGTGAGCATAAAGTTTGAATTGATTCAGGATGAAGAGGCGGCTCCGCCGACCAGCCCTGATTCTGAAGTTGTGGAGCTGCTGAAGGGTGCAATAGCAAAGCAGAGGGGCATAAAGCCCAGGGCAGTGGGAATAGGCGGCGGAACTTGCGCGGCCTATTTCAGGAAGGAGGGCATGCCGTCAGCAGTATGGTTCACGTGCAATGACATAGCGCACCAGCCAAATGAGTACCTGGTTATAAACAATATGGTTGAAGACGCAAAGGTTTTTGCGGCGCTCTTTGTGTAGCAGCAGTGCCTGCGCGCGTTGCCTATAGCAGCATATGCAGGCAGCTTAACAGCTGGCGTTTGCTAAGCAAAGTGCACCATACTGCCTGAATTGAAAATTTAGTCTCGATAAAAAGGGCGCGCGATGCTGAATGCCCTTTTGGAATATCGCCCGATGCAGGGATCGAACCTGCGACATCCTGGTTAACAGCCAAGCGCTCTACCACTGAGCTAATCGGGCACTTTGAAAAACGGAAAAGGCTCTGCGAGGCTTATTACTCTCGCATAAATATAAGAGTGCTCCCCTACGGTTTCGGTGAATTCGAAGGTGTTGTTTGCATAGCTGTACTTTACAAAACCTCCTTTATGCCTATCTTTGGTCTCCGCATAATAAAAAGTTTTCCTATCGTCTGCCAATTCTTCTATCAGGTCAAAACCGGCCATATAGCGCTTTTTGCCAAGCTCGAACTCGTACAAGGTGGCGAAAGACTCCTCGCGCAGAGACTTCTTTATTGCAGCATGCACCAGGTCATTGGCCGAGTTTACTTTTACAGCTATGACGCTGCTGCTGCCCACCTTCTGCTCTTTGAAATTGCCTAGGTCTACATTGAATATGTTTATGTACTCCTTCTCAGAGTATGCGGAATCAGAGAAATGCGCAGATTCGGTCTGGTCCAAAGAGTATGGAAACGAGTACTTTACGAAGCTATGCCCAGTATCTATGTTTATATAATAGGCTATTACTGCGTCGCCTACCATCTCGCCGAGCGCAATAAGTCTGGGTGTGCCGCCGCGCCTGTCCAGTATAAGGCTCTTTGAGCTGAAATCGAAATTATATGCATACCTTGCAAGGTCTGTCAGGGATGAAAGCTTAACGTAAAGTATTCCTTTGCCCTTTGGCTTGTTGGCTGCCATTTATCCCACTTACAGGCGGCTGAAGATGTGCGAAAGGAGCAGCATTAGGCTGTACGCAGGCTCCACTATCACTGGCGAGATTACAACTCCCTGCCCTGTTGCATAGTAATCGTTAAAGAGGCTTGCCTGGGCCCTGATCGTAATAGGCACAGAGCTGTTTATCAGCGGGCTCGTGGCAGAGGCTGCGGTAAGGTTGACACGGTATACTCCTGGCTCTCCTACAGAAACAGGGTAAACGAAAGTTGAAACGGCAGAATGGCGCGCCACTACCTCGTAAGATACGTTCCATGCTGGCAGGCCCTCCAGGTTTATAACAAAAGGGTCATCAGATATTCCTGTGTTGTTTATGCTTACCATCAGGTCAGTGGGCTGGCCTATTCCGGCATTTACCACAGAGGGGCTGACCGAAAGGGTAAAGACATTTCTTGTTATGTTGACGTATGCGTGTATGGTAAGGTTGCCAAGCCTGGAGTAATTGTTTATGTTGACTGCACGTATGGTAATGTTGTATGTTCCGTCGCTTGCGTATGGCGACGCAGTAATCTTAAGCTTCATTGGATTCTGGTACAAAGGTGACTGCTCCATTGACCAGCCAGGCGGGAGGTTGATTGCGGTTAGGGTGTCCCACCCTATGTTGACATAGCTTCCGCTTGCGTTGTCTGTAGAGGCAGAAGCCTGGACATAGAAGCTCTGGCCTGGGCCTAGCTTGCCAAGGAATATCGTGCCATTATTGTTTAGGGTGCCGTTTACAGGGCCCTGCACCTGCAAGTATGTCGCCGCATTAGCCTCAAGCGCAAACAGCGAGATCAGAATTGAGGAAAGCAAAAGGAACTTATACATGCTACCTATCGTACTGCTGAAGAAAAATATATAACTATAACACCCGCAGTTATGATTCTACACCTTCAAGTTTACTTATGCGGCGTATTGGCCAGGTACAGCAGCTTGGCTGCAACGAGGCAACTTTTATATATCCTCTCTAATATTAGTATACTGCTTTTGCTGTCACATGGCAAATCTTATATAGTTAGGCGTTGCAATGACTATAAAATTGCCAGGGTGGCAGAATCCGGTAACGCGTGCGCCTGGAATTTATTCCGGTCAGCGCATGACTCTTTGAGTCTTTTGGGTTCAAAAGCAATTGCATGCTGAATATCCCAACCCTGGCGTTGGTGTTTAAAATGGCAGATGAAAGGAAGCCGCAGAAAGAGCAGAAAGGAGACGAGTTAGGAATAGTACGGTTGGCTGGCCGTGACATCAAAGGCAGCTACAGCATTATAGGTGCGCTGATGCAGATAAAGGGCTTCGGCTACAACATGGCAAGGGACCTGGCTCTGTCAGTGGAGAAGATGCACGGCATAAAGGTAGGCACCAAGATAGGCACTCTTAGCGAGGAGCAGATGGGCCTTATAGAACAGCTTATGAAGGACCCTGCAAAGGCAGGAATACCGCCTTACATGCTTAACAGAAGGAAGGACCTTGAGACCGGAGCGGACATGCATGTCATAGGAACCGACCTCACAGTTTATGTAAAGCAGGACATAGACCGCGACATAAGGAACCAGACATGGCGCGGATTCAGGCACATGTATGGCCAGCGCGTCAGAGGCCAGAGGACAAGGTCCACCGGAAGAACTGGAGCAACGGTTGGTGTTACAAAATCAAAGGTTGAGGCCGCGGCAAAGCCTGCGCAGCCTTCAGGCAAGCAGGGAGCGCCAGGGGCCGCGCCAGCGGCTGCGCCTTCCGGCCAAGCTCCTGCGGCAAAGCCGGCTGAAAAGCCTGCTCCAAAATAAGGTGAATGAGTGGGAGACCCGAAGCGGATAAGGAAAAAGTATCAAAAGACAAAAATGATGTGGAACAAGGAAAGAATAGAGCACGAGCATGACTTGCGCGACAGATACGGCCTGGCAAACATGCACGAGCTGTGGAAGGCCACTACAGAAGTCGGAAAGATAAGGAGAAACGTCAGGGAGGTCCTAGCCGGAAGAGCTACAGAGCAGGTAGGGAGCAGCATAATTGAAAGGCTGGTAAGGTATGGCATAGTAAAGAGCGGCGCAACTTTGGATGACCTGCTTGTAGTAAGCCCAGAAGCCATACTTGACAGGAGGCTTCAGTCAATAGTATACAAGAAGGGCATGTCAAAAAGCATAAGGCAGGCACGGCAGCTGATAGCGCATGGCTTCATAGCGATAAACGGGCACAGGGTCAATGCGCCAGGCTACCTGGTAACAAGGGAAGAGGAAGAGAAAGTATCGTATTACAAGCCTATTAATTTGGAGCATAATTTGAAAAGCGACGGCGAGAAGGCTGCTGGGACAGCCCAGGGCAAGCAGGCGCAGGTCGCAGAGGAAAATAAAGGTGAATAAAAATGGCCAGCCCAAGGACAAAGAAACAGGCAGAGCAGCAAGGGCAGAAGAAGGAGGGAAAGAAGGGCCTTGTTGCCTATGAGAATGTC
Source organism: Candidatus Micrarchaeaceae archaeon (assembly GCA_038881385.1). GTDB lineage: Archaea > Micrarchaeota > Micrarchaeia > Micrarchaeales > CABMGC01 > JAKAVK01. The sequence goes on from JAVZPV010000014.1 coordinate 7,588, forward strand.
GTCGCTGACGTGCAGCAGAGGGTTAAGCAGAAAGGCACGCGCTGGGGAGTTGCGCATGTATACTCATCGAAGAACAACACGATAATCACGCTCACAGACCTGTCAGGCTCTGAGACAATTGCAGTAGGCAGTGGAGGAATGGTAGTGGATGCGGACCATGAAGAGGGGTCGCCCTACGCCGCTATGCAGGCTGCTTACAAGGTCTCGGCAGCAGCAATAGAGAAGGGTGTTACGCATATTAACATAAAGATAAGGGCTCCAGGAGGCCACGGCTCAAAGACTCCAGGCCACGGCGCACAGTCAGTTGTCAGGGCGCTTGCGAGGTCAGGATTCAAGATAGGCAGCATAGAGGACGTTACTCCGATACCTACCGATACCACAAAGAGGCCAGGCGGCAGAAGAGGAAGGAGAGTCTGAGTGCATTTTGCGAAGCATTTGGCTTTGGCGGAGAGTTGGGCGGCCTAAAAAGATAGTTATGCCACAGCCTTTCGCGGCTTATATGGTTTAGATACTATGCCGAAATACGACTACTTGGTTGTTCTCGGTTATCCGAACGCAAACCCTACTCAGTGGAAAATCTTCCTTTCAAGGATGAAGCTTGCGGTTGAGTTATACAAAGCAAACAGTATAGGCAAGGTAATAGTGACCGGCGGCGGCATCAGGACAAGGAGTGGGAGAACCGAGGCGCACGAGATGTACTATTATCTTGCAGGCCACGGAGTACCAAAATCAAAGATAATTATGGAGTGGAAATCAAAAAACACTATGGAAAACGCTTATTTCATAAGGCACATGATAAGGAAAGGCAGCAGCGCTTTGGTAGTCTCCTCGGATTTTACCATACCGCGAGCTTCCTACATTTTCAGGAAATTTTATCTGGGAAGATGCAGGCTCAGCTTTGCCGGCGCAAAGACCGAAGGCAGGATACTTGGCAAGGCAAAGTGGTTTGAGGAAGCGTCCTTCAGATATGCAAGGAAGCTGCTCAGGGGAATAAACCCGGGGAGCAGCAGGCGTAAAATCGAGAAAGTGCTTGCAGAGAAAAGGAAAAACCAAAAGACGCCGGAGATGGAAAAGAGGTCATGGTATTAGCCTTTGGTAATGGGTGCGGCGCGCTGGAGTCATAGCAAATAAGCCAAGCGTTGCGGTTTTGCGATCGCATTAAGAGTTATTATAAATCTTAATTGGCAATTTCACATTTATAGCGCGAACGTAGTCTAGCCTGGTAGGACTTTGGCCTTCCAAGCCAATAGCCTGGGTTCAAATCCCAGCGTTCGCATAATTTATTCAGCCTGTCTTGCATTAGCCTTTTCAAAAACAGGCAGCAGGCATAATAAGAGGGTAAGGTCATGAGGATCTTTCTTATAGTCCATGGCTTTGTCCAGGGAGTGGGATACAGAGCCCTCGTCAAGCGCGAGGCCGACAGGTACGGAGTCAACGGTATGGTTATGAACGCAAAGGACGGGAGCGTCCACATACTAGCTGAAGCCGACGAGCACGTGCTTGAGCTGTTTAAAGACGCAATTGAGGTTGACATTCCGAAAGGCCCGCAGGTAAAGCACATAGAGGCTTTTTACGAAGGAAGCAGCGGCTTCCCAAAGGATGCAAAATCCTACAGCGGCAAATTCGTCATTGAAAGGGAGTGAAATTGGAAGCCAGATTCACGCCGAGTAATCGCCGCCAAGCTCAGGAACAACGGCGTTGCAATCACTCTTGCTAAGCGCCTCCTGGAACTCCTTCTGCTTCCCTGGCTCCCCGTGCACTATGAATATATTCTTGAGCCCGCGTATTTTGCTTATAAAGCTCATCAGCTGGCGCCTGTCCGCATGGGCGGAGAGGTGGAAGCGCTCTACAGCCATGCTTATCTTTACCTTCTTGCCATCAAATGATATCTCCTTTGCGCCTTCAAGCAGCTGCCTGCCTTTCGTTCCGCTTGCCTGGTAACCTACAAGTATCAGCTTGTTTTTAGGCACGTTGCCACACCTCTCTATATACTTTACTATAGGTCCTCCGGTTATCATTCCGCTGGTAGTGACTATTACACAACTCTCGTCGCTGTCCATTATCCTGCTGCGCTGCTGCCTTGTAGTGACGTTGTTGAAATTTGTGCTCTTGAATGGATCGTCGTCATTAAGAAGTATCCTTTTCTGCAGCTCGTCCCTGCAGTATATGACATTGTGCCTGTGGATGCGCATCGCCTTGCCTATCATTCCGTCCATGTAGATAGGCGCTTTTTGCATTATGCCTGACTTCATATAGTCGTCGAGAAGCAGCAGGGTTTCCTGTGCCCTTCCCACCGCAAATGCAGGTATTATAACCTTGCCGCCCTGTTTGAGCGTATCGTTTATGCTTGAGACCATGCTGTCAGCGATCTTTTTCTCGCCTTCAAAGAGGTCGTTGTTTCCGGCATATGTTGATTCAGTAACCAGTATGTCTGCGCTTAATCCCTCGGTATAGGCAGGATCAAGGAGCTTTGTGGACCTGAAGTTTACATCGCCTGTATAAAGGAGCTTCTCCCTGCCGTCGCTGACCTCTATCATCGCGCTGCCAAGTATATGGCCTGCAGGTATAAGCCTGACTGCAAGATCCTTTATCTTAAACTCCTTATGGTATTCCACAAGCTTGTGCATTTTTGACATTTTTAGTATGCCGTCTCTGCTTATGTTGTCGGGCTTGGAAATCCGCACATAATCGCTTATAAGTACGTTGGTAAGCTCGAAAGTGGGCTTTATAGTATAAGTATAGCCGTCGTATTTTTCCGTGTAGATGTGCGGCAGGTAGCCGGAGTGGTCAAGGTGCGCGTGGCTTACAACTATCCCGTCTATGCTTTTAAACTCGCTGTCCGGTATCAGCGGAAATTCGGTCTTTTCTCCCAATTTGACGCCTGCATCTAGCAGTATCCTTGTGTCCTTTGACTCGACCATGATGCAGCTTCTTCCCACTTCCCCAGCTGCACCGTAAAATGTTAGCTTCAACCTCAAGCACCGTTGTTATTGCCGTTGTGTTTCTTGTCCTTTATTATTGCTATATCTGCAAGGCTTATCTCTGCAGGCTTAGGCTCCTGCTGCCTTCTCTCGGGACGCGGCCCGGCCCTTGGACGCTTTGTATGGCCTGTAATCTTCCTCAGCTCGCCGTAGAGCTCGTCAAGCTTTTTGTCTACCTCTGCTATCTTTGCCTCTATGTCAGAGATGTTCTTTGTAAGCTCCTCAATGTCCTTGTTTATGTAATCGATCTTCCTCTTGAGCCTGTAGCCCTTTATCGCCTCGTTTAGCTGCGCCTCTATCTCATTCTTCTTCCTTATGAGCTCCTTTTCGGCCTCAAGAGTAAATGCCTCTGTGGCGATCCTGAATTCTACGTTCTCTTTCTTTCTTCGTAGGTAGCCTATCTCTTTGGTGTTGTTCTTTGACATCGACGCCAGCTTGGATATTGCAGCCTTCTCTGCCAGCTTGTATGAGAGCCTGTGCCTGCTCCTGCGCACGCTGTCTATAAGAGGCGGGATCTTCTTCTTCTCCTCATCTATGTTCTTCTTTATCTCCTCTATCTTCAATGACTGGGCGTCTTTCGGCTTTTCAGGCCTGGCTTCGTGCGCCGCAGTGCCCGCGCCGCTGCTAGCCTCTTCAGTTTCTGCCTTTGCGGCCTTCTGCTCTGCGGCAGCGTTTATTTCAGGCGCAGCCTCAGCCTTTTTTTCACTCTCTTCTGACAGTTACATCGCCCATTTGGATAAAACAAAATTGTAAGCATCTAATAATCTGTCGGTCGCCTTCTCTACAGAGAATTCCTTTGCAGTATTAATAGCATTTTTTCTATATGCCTCAGGATTATTTAAAACCCTTTCTATTTTATTGGCACATGCAGTATAATCGCCGGGATGGAACTTCTCGCCGTTCTTGCCGTTTTTTATCAGATCCTTGAGCGCAAGGAAGTTGGCGCCTACTACTGGCTTGCCGCTTGCCATCGCCTCAAGGCATACTATTCCCTGAGTTTCGAAAGTTGAGGGCATGCAGAAGGCATCGGCCGCTGCATAAAGCTGCGGCAGCCTCTCCTGCGCTACGAATCCCAGGAATTCTACTTGGCCCGCTATCCCAAGCTTCAGAGCCAGTTCCTTGTAGTACTCCTCTGCAGGCCCCTTGCCGCCGAGCACAAACCTTACTTTTCTGCCTCTCTTTGCAAGTATCCTGCATGCCTTAAGCATTACTTCAAGCCTCTTTTCCTTGCTTATCCTGCCGAGATAAAGGACCATCTTTTCCTTGCTGCCTATGCCAAGCCTGCGCCGCACCGAGCCTCCGTCAGCCTTGCAATTAAATTTGCTAAGATCAACGCTGTTTGGAACCACAGCGGTATTGGCTATGCCGTGCTTGCGCAGATATCTTTCTATTACATCTGTGGGCGCTATTGTGAGGTTGCTCTTCGTATAGAAAAATTTTGTGTACATCCAAAGGTATTTCTTTGTAAAGCGCTTGAGCCCCTTGTTTCTAGGGTAATACTGCTCTATAACGCTCTTGTTGTTTATCATCGTGTGGAACGTGCTTGCTATTGGATACCTGCCAAACTTGGCTGCCAGAAGCCCTGCAAAACCCATGACAAAAGGCGTCTGCGCGTGTATCATGTCTATAGAGAGGCTCTTAAGCTTTGACGACGAGCTGAACGGGAAAACGGCTATGCTGTACTGCGGATAGGGCTTGAATTTCACTCCGGGAAATACGAATACGTCTTTGCCGAACTTGCGCCCCGGATTTCCGCTTGTGAATATGTATACGCTATGGCCCCTTCTTTCAAGCTCTTTTTTGAAGTTGAGCATCGATGAAACGACGCCGTCGACAGCTGGGAGGTAGGTGTCTGTATAAAAAGCTATGTTCAGGCTTTCCATAAATCACACAAGGCTATTCTAGCCTGACAGCCTCGCCGCCTGCCTGCTTTATCTTCTCCTCTGCCTTTGCGGAGAAGCTGGTTGCCTTTATTACAACAGGCTTGCTCAGGCTGCCGTTTGAGAGGACTTTATAGCCGTTGAACTCTAGGGTGGGCTTCTCCCCCGCAGCCTTCCTTGCTATAGAGGAGATCCTGCCAAGGCTTATCTCCCTTAGTTTTTCCCTCCTAGGCGGTACGAAGCCAGGGGTGTGTATCCTTTCGCGCTCGTATTTTACGGTTCTTGTCCACTTGCTCTTCCTGCCTCCGCGGCCTACTCCTCCTCTGGATCCACTTCCCCTCCTATTCTTCTTGTTTCCCCAGCCCCATGTCCGCGTGCCGAAATACTTCCTGTTTTTCTTTACCCTCAACACCATGTTACCATCACGCCATTCTTGCTATAAGCTTGTTTATGGCGCTGCCCCTGTATCCAAGCGCGCCCTTCCTGCTGAATGGAACCTTTGTTCCTTCGTAGCCATGTGCCGGCGGATGCAGCCTGATCGGCATTGCAAGAGGCTTCTCGCCCTTTGCTATCGATTCCAAAGCCTCCTTGCCGGCCTTGATGCCCTTTTTAGAGAGCACCTTTTCTATTATGGCAGGGTCTGCCTCGCCATAAGTCACAAAGTCGTTGCACTTTTTGATCATGCCAACATTTGAAGATGTCGCAGGAAGTAGAATCATGTTGTTGGGGCTCTTAAGGTTCAGCCTTTTGAGGGTTTCGCCTATGTCGCGCCTAACCCCTATCCTCCCGCGTACTCGTATAACTGCAAGCAATTTATTCGTTTCTCCAGCCATAAAATACGACCTGGTCAGAAATCAAGCGGTGTGCCATACAGGCATGCCGCTTTCTGTTCTTCTATCCTACATTATTTCGCGATAAGGTATATAATGGTATCTTTAAGTTGCTTTAAGTTGCTTTAGATGCGCTTTGGGATTTTAGGCGGCAGTGAACCGCCAGGCGCAGCGCGCGTCTTTTGCCTGGCGTATTTCATGGCCCAGTGCCTCTCTTTACAGCATGCACAGGCATGGCCCAAAACGCTACTGTGCCGCCAGGCATTCGCAAAGGCGCAGAACCTTTAAATGTTTATATACAGAGTAATCAGTTAAAGGTACTATGCGCACTAAAAGGCTATACATCGCATTGGTTGCTGCATTTTTTATGCTCCCTCTCCTCGGAAGCGCCTCGGCATATTACAACCTGACTGCTATCAATACTACAGTATTGCTCAACAGCAGCACCGGGGCGCATGTCACCGAGACCTACAGCATATTTATAAGCAACTCATCGATAAGCCAGTATGAGGCCAGCAGGGGCGCTTACAACCTGAGCATAAGCGACTGGCAGCGCATACTTGGCACTCCCCTACTTACAGAGCATATAATCAACCCAAGGGCAGGCGTTGAAAACATAACCCTGCTTCCAGTTGCTCCGGTACTGACGTCTCAGGGAGCGGCTGCAAAGA